>NZ_JHVL01000031.1 GCF_000620125.1 Clostridiisalibacter paucivorans DSM 22131
CAATCTCACCCATTACTGTCTTGATACATGTTTTCTTGAAACCTTTATTTCTATATATCTTCTTATCTCTTTCTTTCATTAGCTCATCATCTAGTTGATTAAGTAGCTCTGTGATTATTTCACATGCCTGACGGCAAACAAATTCATAAATCCTTTTCTCTAAATCCTTGAAATTTATATCCATTTCCTTTAAACTTATCTTATACATGTAATCACCTAACTTTCTAGTTTTCTTCGCAGATACTATTATATTGGATGATGCATGTATATGAAAGATGCCTTAAGGCATCTTTTTTATTTTTTGTCCTTTTTGCCTACTAAAATTATACTCTAAGAAAAATAAGATGCAAATTATTCTAATGCATCAATATTTTTCCCATTTTAAATCAAGTATTTATCTATCCGTTAAATGACATGCCACCATATGTCCTCCACCTATATCTTGCATTTGAGGTTCTACTTCAGCACATTTAGGCATGGCATTTTTGCATCTTGTTCTAAATCTACAACCTGAAGGAGGATTAAGAGGACTTGGCACATCTCCTTCTAATATTTCCCTCTGTTTAGTATCCATTAGCTCTGGATCTGGTATAGGTATAGCAGATAATAATGCCTGAGTATAAGGATGAGTTGGACGTTTATAAAGCTCATCACTATTTGCCACCTCTACTAATTTACCTAGATACATAACCCCTATTCTATCAGATATATGTTTAACCATAGATAAGTCATGGGCAATAAATAAATATGTCAATCCCATTTCTTTTTGTAAATCTTCCAACATATTTACTACCTGAGCCTGTATAGATACGTCTAATGCCGATATAGGTTCGTCACATATAATAAATTCAGGTTCCACAGCCAATGCCCTAGCTATACCAACACGTTGCCTTTGTCCCCCCGAAAACTCATGGGGATATCTACTGGCATGGTCTTTGGTAAGACCTACTCTCTCTAATATAGAGTATATTATCTCCTGTCTCTCCTTACCTGATGCCAATCCATGTATATCTAAAGGCTCTCCAACTATATCCGATACAGTCATTCTAGAATTTAGTGAAGCAAAGGGGTCTTGGAATATCATCTGTATCTTTTTCCTAAAGGGCAATAATTCCCTCTGACTCATTTTACCTAATTCCGCCCCATCAAATATGACCTCGCCATCAGTAACATCATACAGTCTTATTATAGTTCTCCCTGTAGTAGACTTACCACAACCAGATTCTCCAACAAGGCCAAAGGTTTCTCCCTTTTTTATGCTAAAACTTATATCATCTACAGCCCTTACAAAGTTAAGCTTATTTCCTAAGAATCCCTTTCTAACAGGAAAATACTTTTTTAAATTTTTTACTTCTAATAGTATATCGTTTTTAGTATCTGTATTTAAGGACATCTATTTAGCCCCCCTTTTTACACCGGTATCTAATTCAATTTTTGGTGCATCTTCATGTAATAACCAACACATAGTCCTTCTTCGTTCTCCAACTTCAAAATAAGGTGGTCTTTCCTTCAAACATATCTCCATCGCATAGGGACATCTAGCTGCAAATGGACAGCCTGTAGGAGGCTTCAATAAATCTGGTGGAGATCCTGCTATAGGTATAAGTCTTTGTCTCTCTCCTAAATCCAATCTTGGAATAGATTTTAATAATCCCATAGTATATGGATGTTTGGGATCGTAGAATATTTCTTCTGCTGACCCTTCTTCCATTATAAGTCCACCATACATAACCACTATTCTGGAACATACATCAGCAACTACTCCCAAATCATGGGTGATAAGTATGATAGATGTATTTACCTTATCCTTTAAATCTTTCATAAGTTCCAATATCTGAGCCTGAATCGTAACATCCAATGCAGTCGTGGGCTCATCTGCTATTAGCAAATCTGGTTGACAAGACAGTGCTATGGCTATCATTGCTCTCTGTCTCATACCTCCACTGAATTCATGAGGATAGTTATCTATCCTGTCTTCCGGAGAGGGAATACCAACTAGTTCTAGCATCTCAATAGCCTTTTTTCGGGCTTCCTTTTTATTTAGCTTCTGATGCCTCATTATGGCTTCCATAATTTGATTTCCAACTTTATAAACTGGGTTCAATGATGTCATAGGATCTTGAAATATCATTGCTATCTCATTACCCCTTATATTCATCATTTTCTTAGGAGATTTTTCAACTAAATCTTCACCCTTAAATATTATTTTCCCATTCTTTATCTTTCCAGGATCATCTATAAGTTTCATCAAAGATAGAGAAGTTACACTCTTTCCACTTCCTGATTCTCCAACTATCCCCAATGCTTCTCCTTTATCTAAAGAAAATCCAACTCCTCTTACCGCTTGAACTTCTCCCATATGGGTATAAAATGAAGTCTGTAAATCTTTAACCTCTAATAATTTATCTGACAAAGTTATTCACCTCTTTTCCTAATAACTACTTACGCAATCTTGGATCTAATGCGTCTCTCAAACCATCACCTAAAAAGTTAAATGCAAGCATAGTTATACAAATAGCAATAGATGGTGCCAATAACTGATATGCATATGATCTCAATCCACCTAATGCATCACTGGCCAATGTACCCCATGACGCCATAGGTGCCGATACACCAAGTCCTATAAAACTCAAAAATGATTCAGTAAATATAGCGTTAGGTATCATCATAGTAAGGGAAACAACAACTGGTCCCAATGTATTTGGAATAAGATGTCTAGTAAGGATTCTCCATGTACTTGCACCTAATGTTCTAGCCGCCAAAACAAACTCCTGTCCCTTTAGGCTCAGCACTTGCCCCCTAACTATACGGGCCATCCTAACCCAATATACCAGACCCATAGTTAAAATTATAGTTTTAAGTCCCGGTCCTATAACAACCATCAATAAAATTACATATAGTATCAATGGTACAGTATTTATAATATCAACAATACGCATCATAATATTGTCTACTCTTCCACCAAAATATCCTGATATTCCTCCATAAAAAACTCCTATAAAGAAATTAACCAATGTAGCAACTACTGCAACAGCCAAAGATATTCTAGCTCCGTAAAGTACCCTCACAAATAGATCTCTACCATGAGAATCACTACCAAGCCAGTATGTCTTATTGAAGACCTTCTTAGCAGGTTCTACAACATTCCCATCTACTTTTAATTCATAATCTTTAGTTATCTCTGGATTTTTAAGTCTTTCCCTTGCTAAACTATAATCAAGAACAACCTCTTTCCCATCTATATTGTAAGTTCTATATAATTTAGCCATATTATCTTCTTCGGGATCTAATTTAGCTATAAGCTCTCCATTACCACTTACTTCATAGAGCATATATTCATTGTGTATATATACAAATTTATCCTCTGAGATTTTATATATTTGGAATCTATGAGGTATATTTGCCATATCTAACCTTTGTTCTTCATATCCATATTTAGAAAACATGGGACCGAATACAGCCATCATTAAAATAATTATAACAGCAATTAATCCTATCATAGCCAGTTTATTTTTCTTAAGCCTTCTCCATGCATCTTGCCAATAAGTAAGACTAGGTCTTACTATTTTTTCTTTTTCTTTTTCTTCCTTAGGAACCCGCTGCCACAAGTCCTTTGGTATTTCCTTAATCTCAGCCATGAACTAAACCTCCTTTAATCATCAAATTTGATTCTTGGGTCTATTAGAACATATATAACATCTACTAATAATATCATAAGTATTAAAAATGCAGCGTAGAATATTGTTACTCCCATTATTACTGTATAATCTCTGTTTGTAACACTTTCAACAAAATATTTACCCATTCCAGGTATCGCAAATATCCTTTCAACAACAAAGGATCCAGTAAGTATTGCTGCAATCATAGGTCCCAAGTAAGTAACCACTGGTATTAATGCATTTTTAAGGGCATGTTTACCTATAACTACAAACTCTGATAACCCTTTCGCCCTTGCTGTTCTTATATAATCCTGTCTCATAACTTCTAGCATAGAAGACCTAACCAATCTAGCAACAAATGCCAATGAAAATCCACCTAGCGCAATCACAGGTCCAATATAATATTTAGGGCCTTCTAATCCATGGGAAGGTAATATTCCTAGTTTGGAACTAAATATATATATTATAAGTGTGGCCATTACGAAACTTGGAATTGTAACTCCCAATGTTGCTACAATTGTAACCACATAATCCTGCCATTTATTTTGTTTCAATGCAGAAATAATGCCCAGGGGTATTCCTAAAATAATTATCCCCAATACAGACAATCCTCCAATCTTAGCCGACACAGGTAACCCCTTCCATATAAGGTCTGTAACTTGAACTCCTTGTTTTTGGAATGAAGGTCCAAAATCCAGTGTTAGAACTCCCTTCAAATAATCAATATACTGCATATATACAGGCTGATCAATCTTATACTTTTTCTCTAAAGCCTCAATTACAGCTGGTGGTAAAGGTTTCTCCCTAGTAAATGGTCCACCAGGAATAGCATGCATTAAAAAGAAAGTAATAGTTATAACTATAAATAAAGTAAGTATCATAGAAATAAGTCTTTTGGTTAAAAATCTACCCATAACATACACTCCTTTCACATAAATTAAAATAAAATAAAAATTTTAAAATAAATTCTTTTTGTAATACTTTATTGAGACTTTAATATTTAATCAGCTCTTTGAATAAATAACTAGGATTGGTTAAAAAGAAAGAGTGGGTTTTGAATCTTGTAATTGTAAGACAATTTTGAAGGTTCTTCTCCTCTTTAAAAGCTATATTAAAATACTAGCACAATATGTTTTTTTACTCAATGAATTTTTAACTCTCTCAACTTTAAATATTTGTAACATTTCCCTCAAGTCTTTAATTTACTAAAGTGTAGCCTTCTTAGATACGCACACAGTTGTTTATATAGTTAGAACATATTTTTTAAATTTTTGTAATAATATTCACTTTGTAAATATATACCATGTATTTTTTTACATGATTTAGAAGTTTTTTTGATTTTAAAATATCTTTATGATAGAATATTTTAAAATCAATATAAGATTATATACTCTAGGGGTGCTTTTTAAAGCTGAGAGAGAAATTGTGTTTCTCAACCCTTTAAACCTGAACTGGTTAATCCCAGCGTAGGAAAGAGTTTTATTTAAAAATTATTTTAAGTGAAGCGTAGTCCTACATTTGGACTACGCTTTAATTTCATCTATTTATAAATTTAGGGGGAATATTTATGATTAAAAATTGGCATGTGTATTTGGTTACAGAAGAAAAATTTTCATCTAAAAGCACTATAGAAGTAGTAAAAGAAGCCATAAAAGGAGGGGTAGATGTAATACAACTAAGGGACAAAAATTTAAATATGCGTGAAAGATATGAAATTGGAAAAGCAATAAAAAAATTGGCCCACGATGCAGGAGTAGACTTTATAGTTAACAATGATGTAGACTTGGCCATGGCCTTAGATGCCGATGGTATACATATTGGTCAAGAGGATCTACCCATTGAAGTAGTTAGAAAGCTTATGGGTAAAGACAAGATAATTGGTGTTTCTGTTTCTAATTTAGAAGAAATATATGAAGCTCAAGAAAAAGGTGCAGATTATATAGGTGTGGGTGCTATTTTTGATACCAACTCCAAAGATGTAAAAAAAGAAAATTCCAATCTAGGATTAAACATGCTCCGTATGGCAAAAGAAAAAGGCAGACTACCTATTATAGCAATAGGAGGCATAAATCATGATAACGCAGGCAAAGTTATAACATCAGGAGCCGATTGTATATCAGTAATAAGTGCCATCGCCTCTTCAAGAGATATAGAAAAGTCAACTGCACTTTTAAAAGAAATAATCATAAAATCAAAGGAGTATAAAAATGAATGATCTTATCTATAAAATCAGAAAAGAAAAACCTCTAATTCATCACATAACCAATGAAGTTACCACAAATGATTTAGCTAATATCACATTATATTGGGGTGGACTTCCGGTAATGGCAAATTATAAAGAAGAAGTAGAAGAAATGGTTTCTATGTCTCAAGGACTATTACTCAATATAGGAATATTACATCCCGACCAAGTAGAAGCCATGATAAGGGCTGGAAAAAAAGCCAACCAACTTAACATTCCCGTAATTCTAGACCCTGTAGGGGTTGGTGCCACCAAACTAAGAACAAAAACAGCAAAACGGATTCTCAATGAGATACATGTATCAGCTATAAAAGGTAACCAAGGTGAAATAGTTACCCTTGCAGGTGAAGAAGGCAATATGAAAGGTGTAGAGTCTATAGGTGAATATAGAGATATCATTCCCCTTAGCAAGAAATTGGCATTAAATTATGACACAATTGTAGTTATATCTGGTAAGGAAGATATTATTACCGATGGTAAATTTGTATATAAAGTATTCAATGGACATCCATTTATGGGAAATGTAGTGGGAACTGGATGTATGCTGGGTAGTACCTTAGCTTGTTTTTTAGCTGTATCAAGTGATCCATTAAAAGGGGCTGTCTATGGAGTTACGTCTTATTGTATAGCAGGAGAAATAGCTGCAAAGGGAGTAAATGGTCCTGCAAGTTATAAGATATCCTTTTTAGATACCATATATAATCTAGATGATAAGACAGTTTCTTTAAAAGAAAAGATAGAACAAGTTGGTAGTTAGTAGTTCATAGTCCGTAGTCAGAGAACCCAAATCATAATAAAGATTTGGGCTCTCTACTTGTATCATTGACTACGGACTATACATAAATATATAAAAAGGAAGGATATAATGAATATTTTAGTTACAAATGATGATGGCATAGACCATTTGGGAATAAAAATATTAGTTAGTGAATTGTCTAAAAAACATAATATATTTGTTGCAGCCCCAAACACTCAGTGTTCAGGATTAAGTGGTGCTGTGACATTTTACAATTACATTAGAGTAGAAAAATATCCTCTGGATGTAGGTGAAAAGTCTTCATACAAAATACATGGTACTCCTGCAGATTGTGTAATCATAGGGTTAGATGAATTAGTAAAAAATGTAGATTTAGTCATATCTGGATTAAATGATGAACCAAATGTAGGAGATGATACTAGACTTTCTGGCACATTGGGTGCATGTATAGAATCAGTCTTTTCTTCCACACCTGCAATAGCATTTTCTATGGATTATGGTCAAGACAATATTGTGCAAGAAACTGCAATATTTTTCATAAAAAAAATAGTCGATTTTGTAGAAAAAAATCCACTACCTGAAGGTATATATTTAAATGTAAATATCCCTAATAAGCCTATCTCTTCTATTAAAGGTATAAAAATTACCAGATTAGGTAGAAGACGTTATAAAAACAGAGTAAATCTAGCAGATGACAATATAAAAAATGTATATAAAATTTATGGTCAATTAATTAAAGAATATGAAACAAATACAGATTCATGGGCATTAGACAATGACTATGTCTCCATAACACCATTTAAAATTGACAATACAGATTACGACAATATTGATTATTTTAAGGTTTTATCTGATAATTAAAAACAGTTAGTAGTTCGTAGTTCGTAGTTGATAGTAAAAAACTACGGTTCTCATCATTAAACTACTAACTATTAACTACTAGCCACTAACTAATAACACTAACCTAACTCATCTTTTCTCTTAGCATTTTATTTACCATCTGAGGATTTGCCTTACCCCTAGTAGCTTTCATTACTTGACCTACTAAGAAGCCCAATGCCCTATCTTTTCCATTATTATAGTCCTCAATAGACTGGGGATTTTTATCCAATACTTCATCTACTATTTTGTTCAATTCATCTTCATCATTTATCTGAATAAGACCCTTTTCTTTCACTACAGTATTAGGATCCTTACCTTCTTCAAACATTGTTCTCAATACCTTTTTACCTATATTATTACTTATCTTTCCTTCATTTATTAGATTTATTAAATCAGCTAAATCTTTAGCAGTAAATCTCAAATCCTCTATATCTATGTCTTCATCTTTAACCCTTCTCAATACGTCACCCATTATCCAATTACTCACTTGTTTAGGGTCTTTAGAATATTTTACTGTCTCCTCATAAAAATCTGCCAATGCCTTAGTAGCAGTAAGAACTTTGGCATCATATACGGGTATATCATATTCACTAACAAACCTGTCCTTCTTGATATGGGGTAATTCTGGCAAATTGTCCCTTATTTCTTTTATCCAATTATCCTCTATTTCCATTCCAACTATATCGGGTTCAGGAAAATATCTATAATCTGCAACCCCTTCTTTTACCCTCATAACAATGGTCTCATTTTTCATATCGTCCCATCTTCTAGTCTCTCTTATGGCATCCTTACCTGCCTTTAGTAATGCTATATGCCTATTGGTTTCGTAGTCTATAGCCTTAGCTACAGCCTTAAAAGAGTTAAGATTCTTCACCTCTGTAACTGTAGTCTTTATATCTTTATCTTCATCGATTACATTTACATTTACATCACATCTTAAAGAGCCTTCTTCCATTTTACAATCAGACACCTCTATATATTTCAATATGGATTTTAGATTTTCTAAAAATGCCTGGGCCTCTTCTCCTGAATTTATATCAGGCTCTGTAACAATCTCTATAAGTGGTACACCACTCCTATTATAATCAAGCAGTGAGCCACCATCATTGGAATGTATAGACTTACCTGTGTCCTCTTCTATATGTATCCTTATAAGTCTAACCTTTTTAGTGCCTTCTTCTGTATCTATTTCCACATATCCCTTTTCACATAGAGGCATATCATATTGAGAAATCTGATATCCTTTAACTAAATCTGGATAAAAATAGTTTTTCCTATCCATTTTAGTCTCCTTTGCAATATTACAATTAAATGCCAACCCTGCCCTTATACCAAATTCTAATACCCTCTTGTTTAATACAGGTAAAGTTCCAGGAAGTCCTAGGCATATAGGACAACAATTAGTATTGGAATCTCCTCCAAATTCTACTTTACAATCACAAAATACCTTTGATTCAGTCATTAACTCTGAATGTATCTCCAATCCCACTATAGTCTTATAACTCACTATCTTCACCTCCTATTGCTGGTAGTCCTATGGATTCACTATTTTTTTCATAATTATATGCTACCTTTAATATCTTAGATTCATCAAAAACATTTCCTATTATCTGCATACCAACAGGCAAGCCATTCACCATGCCGCATGGAATAGATACTGATGGTATTCCTGCAAGGTTTATGCATACAGTGAGCACATCAGACATGTACATAGACATAGGATCATCGGCTTTTTCTCCTACTTTAAAAGGTAATATAGGAGATGTAGGACTTACAATTACATCATATTTTTTAAAGACATTTTCAAAATCGTTTTTTATTAATGTCCTTACCTTTTGGGCCCTTTTATAATAAGCATCGTAATATCCAGAGCTCAAACAATAAGTACCTACCATAATTCTTCTTTTTACTTCCTCTCCAAAACCTTCACTTCTAGTCTTTATAAATAATTCTTCTATGCTTTGGAACTCCTCCGCTCTCTTTCCATACCTTACTCCATCAAATCTTGCAAGGTTTGAACTGGCCTCTGCAGGGGCAATAATATAATATGTTGCCAATCCATAGTCAGTATATGGCAATGAAACCTCTTCTACCTCTGCTCCTAATCCTTCCAACACCTTTACTGCCTCCAACACCTTAGCCTTTATTTCTTCATTTATTCCTTGTGCAAAATATTCTTTAGGCAATGCTATCTTCATACCCTTTATATCGCCCTTTATAGACGATAAATAGTCTTCCTTTTCCTTACCTACAGATGTGCTGTCTTTAACATCATGTCCTGTTATTGCGTCTAGTACCACGGCACAATCTTCAACGTTTCTAGTCAATGGTCCTATTTGATCCAAAGATGAAGCAAATGCCACTAGTCCATATCTAGATATCAATCCATATGTAGGTTTAAGCCCTACAATACCACAGAAAGAAGCAGGCTGTCTTATGGAACCACCTGTAGATGAACCCAATGCATAGGGGATTTGGCCCGCTGCAACTGCCGCTGCCGATCCACCACTGGAGCCACCTGGTACCCTATCTAAAGCCCATGGATTTTTAGTAGTCTTAAATGTAGAATTTTCAGTAGATGAACCCATGGCAAATTCATCCATATTAGTCTTACCAACAATTATAGCCCCTTGGGCCTTTAATTTTTTTATTATTGTAGCATCATATGGTGGTACAAAATTTTCAAGTATTTTTGATGCACAAGTAGTCTTTATGCCCTTTGTGGCAATATTGTCCTTTATAGCCACTGGTACACCTGCTAATGGTGGCAACTCTTCACCATTTGATATTTTCCTATCTATTTCCCTAGCTTCTTCGACAATTTCTTCTCTATTCCTCAATGTGATAAAACTCGACACTTTATCTTCCAACTCTTCTAGCCTATCAAGATATTTACTAACTAATTCTTCAGAGGATATTTCTTTATTTCTCAACATATTCCCCATTTCACTTATAGACAATCTATATATATCCAAATCTTTTCACCTCACTAGAAATTATTCCAATATATTTGGTAATTTAAAATAACCATTCTCATCTTCAGGGGCATTTTTAAGTGCATCTTTCCTGTCTAAAGATTCTCCTGCCACATCTTCCCTCATAACATTCTTTATAGGATGTACATGATATGTAGGCTCTACCTCATCAGTATTTACTTCCTCTAATTTTTCAACATATTTAAGTATAGCATCAAACTTTTCAGTAAAATCCTCTATCTCATTATCATGAAATTCCAATCTTGCCAATTTAGCCACATGCCTTACATCATCACTACTTATAGACATAATTTTCCCTCCTTCTTTTAGTTCTTAGTTCTTAGCTCTTAGCTCTTAGTTCTTAGTATACTGATATGAACTAACTCTCCCCTACAATAATACAACATCTAAACACCACTATCAACTGCCTATAATCTCATTAAACCTTTCTCCATCCATTATTTCTACACCTAACTTTTCAGCCTTGGCCACCTTTGAGCCAGGATTTTCTCCAACTATTACATAATCTGTTTTTTTACTTACACTTCCCGTTACCTTTCCACCCATTTTAATAACTACTTCTTTGGCTTCATTTCTACTTATTCCTTCTAAAGTACCAGTAATAACTACTGTTTTCCCGCTAAATACGGTATCCTCATCTATATCCTCGTCTTCATGATGAAGATTAACTCCCAATGATAATAATTTATCTATACTATTCATTATCACTTCATCACTGAAAAATTCTACTATTTCAGCCGCCACTATATTACCTATATCCTGTATTTCAATAAGTTCTTCAAACTTTGCCCTCTTCAAGTTATTCAAAGATTTAAATCTATTAGCCAAATCATTGGCCGTCTTCTTACCCACATTGGGAATTCCCAATGCATATATAAATGCACTTAATGTACAGTCTTTACTATCCTCTATGGCATTTAGTAAATTTTGGGCCTTCTTTTCCCCGAATCTATCTAGTTCTATTAATTCTTCAAATTTCAACTCATATAGTTGAGGAATATCCTTCAATTCCAGTTCTTCAAACAATTGCTCTGCAGTCTTTTCACTGAACCCTTCTATATTCATAGCATCTCTACTGGCAAAATGGACTAGTCTCGATACCAATTGTGGCTTACACGACATGGAGTTTGGACAGAATATATGGACTCCTTCTTGTATTAATTCAGTACCGCATGCAGGACAATGGGTAGGCTTTTCTATTTCAGTATGTTCTTCAGTATCATCATCCACTACGCCCATTATCTCAGGTATTACATCATTTGACCTTCTAAGCCATACCTTTTTCCCTATGGCAACATTTTTTCGCTGTATATCATCCCAATTATTTAGTGTAGCCCTCTGTACTGTAACGCCTCCTATATCCACAGGTTCTAATATGGAGCTGGGTGTAACCTTTCCTGTCCTTCCAACATTCCAAATCACCCCTATAAGTTTAGTAGTTACTTCCTCTGCCTTAAACTTATAGGCAATAGCCCATCTAGGGAATTTTTGAGTATAACCCAATACTTCTCTAGTCCTCATATCATTTATCTTTATTACCAAGCCATCGGTAAGTACATCTAGTTCATTTCTATATTCCCGAACTCTTTCAATTTCCTCCACCAAAGTATCCATATCTTTAAATGTCTTTATATAATCATTTGTAGGAAGCCTGTTTTCCTTTAAAAAATCCATCATATCCAAATGAGTAGAAAACACCTTTCCTTCTATATAACCTACATTATAAAAATATCCTATCAAATTACGACTTGCTGTTACCTTAGGATTTAGATTTCTTAATGCACCTGCCGCTGCATTTCTAGCATTTTTAAGGGGTTCCTCTGCATCTTCATTATACTTTTCCAATGCAGATAGAGGCATAAGACCCTCTCCCTGTATCTCTATCTTTCCTTTAAAGGGAATGTCCAAAGGTATATTCTTTATAGTCCTTATTTGGGGTAATATCTCCTCTCCTATTTCTCCATTTCCCCTTGTAGCCCCTTGAATTAGATTTCCATTATCATATGTGAGATTTATTGTTAGTCCATCAAATTTATATTCCATTACATATGTGGGATTAGGTAATTTATCATCATTTAATCTATTATAATCTGATATAAGCTTCTTTACTCTAGTATCCCAATTCTTTAATTCTTCAATACTTTGGGATTTACCTAAGCTCCATAATGGAGCTATATGTCTATGCTTTTGGAATTTTGATAATACTTCTCCTCCTACACGCTGAGTAGGAGAATTGGGTAAAATTTCACTAGTTTCATTTTCAAGTTCAATAAGCTCATCATACAACTTATCATACTCGCTATCAGTAACCTTAGGATCATCTAATGTATAATAGTAATAATTTAATTCATTTAATTTAGCTACTAATTCTTCCATTCTTGAAAGTTTATCCAATAATACTCACCCCTTTAATCCAAAAGTTCTATAGGTGCCATAGACAACAATAAATTCTTTACTCCCTGTCCCTCAAATGCTATGGACACTTCTGAATCTCCATTTTTATCTTTAACTTGTACCACAGTGCCTATACCCCATTTTTTATGCATTACCTTTGATCCTGGTAAAACTTTAGGGCTATTCCTTTTATCTTTTCCTGTATTTTCATAGGTATACCCAGTGAAATATTTCTTTTTATTATTTTTAGAATAATCCTTTGCTTTTGTATTTTCATTTTTACTAGAGGTATGTTTTTCTCTACAACTTTCAATCAATGATTGAGGCATCTCATTTATAAATCTAGATATGCTATTGTATGTGGTCTTACCATATATGGTCCTTACATCTGTATAAGTCAAATACAATACCTTTTCCGCTCTAGTAACTCCCACATAACATAGTCTTCGTTCCTCTTCCATATCATCTTCACTGGTCAATGCCCTAGATATGGGAAATATCCCATCTTCCATTCCACTTAAAAACACCACTGGAAACTCCAATCCCTTGGCACTATGCAATGTCATCAAAGTAACTGAATCCTGTTTATCATCATCGGTTTTATCCACATCTGAAAGCAATGATATATTAGCTAAGAAATCCTCTAGAGTACTCTCTTCACTTCTCTCTTCAAAATCTATAGCTACTGATATAAACTCCTTTATATTTTCAATCCTAGTCCTGGCCTCCACTGAGCCATCCCTTTCTAATTCCTCCACATATCCAGTAGAATTAATTATATCTTCTATCAACGCCTTTACGCCTACTAATTCTTTCATTGCGATAAACTTACCTATCATTGTGGCAAAATTGCTAACCAAAGTCATAGCCCTATGGGAAAGCCCCGGTATATCTTGAGCATCTAATATAAGACTATACATACTTTCTTCCCGTTGAGTACTATATGCCTCTATCTTCTCTACAGTCCTTTTACCTATTCCACGCTTAGGTACATTTATTATTCTTTTTAAACTATAATTATCTAATGGATTCTGTATTAGTCTTAAATAAGCAACTATATCCTTTATTTCTTTCCTATCATAAAACTTTAATCCCCCTACTATCTTATAGGATATATTAAATTTAAGCATGGACTCCTCTAGTACACGAGATTGGGCATTGGTTCTGTATAGTATGGCAAAGTCCGAATAACTCATATCTTTTTTCTCTATCATATTCTTTATAGTTTTAGCTATAAAATTTCCTTCATCATGTTCATTATCGGCATTATAAATCTTTATCGGATGTCCTGCATCATTGGATGTCCAAAGATTTTTTTCCTTTCTTTCACAATTGTTTTCTATTACACAATTAGCTGCCTTTAATATATTTTTAGTAGAGCGATAGTTCTGTTCTAGTTTTATAGTCTTTGCATTAGAATAATCACTTTCAAAATCTAATATATTTCTTATATCTGCACCCCTCCATCCATATATGGATTGGTCTGCATCTCCCACTACACATACATTTTTATATTTACTGGACAATAATCTAATCAACTGGTATTGAGCCCTATTGGTATCTTGATACTCATCCACAAGTACATATCTAAATTTCCTTCGATAAAAATCTAGTACATCTGGACTGTTTTTAAAAAGCTCAATAGTTTTACCTATAAGGTCATCAAAATCCAGTGCATTATTTTCCTTCAGTTTTTTCTGATATAACTCATAAAGCTCTCCCTTGGTCCTTTCCCTGAAATCAGTAAAATTATCCTTTATATATGTATCAGGATCTACAAGTATATCCTTCTGACTACCTATAAATCTTAAAGTGGCCCTTGGGTCAAAAAGTTTTGGGTTTACATCTTTCTCTTTTAAACAATCCTTAATAAGGGTCATTTGATCATCGGTATCAAATATGACAAAATTCTTTCCATATCCTAATTTTTCTATATCTCTTCTCAATATCCTTACACATATGGAATGGAATGTTCCCACCCACATACCATCTACTCTGTAATCTATTAAATTACCTAATCTTTCCTTCATCTCACCAGCCGCCTTATTGGTGAAAGTTATTGCCAATATATTTTCAGGTAATATATTATTTTCCTCTATAAGATAGGCTATCCTATGGGTCAACACCCTAGTCTTTCCACTACCAGCACCTGCCAATATGAGCAAAGGCCCTTCAGTGGCCCTAACAGCCTCCTGTTGCATTTCATTTAATCCATCTAAAAAACTCATCAATTACTTCCTCCCATAATCCTATTTATTCATTATCTACTATTATATATTAAAGTTAATAGGGATTAAAGAATATCCCAACAAAAAGAAATATCCCTTAACAGGGATCCAGTTTAATGACTATGATATGAACGTAGTTGGTAGTTATGTCCAATAATGTGTACTTAGTAATAAATCAATTAATTTTACTTTTTCATCTATTTTATTATTTAATTTTGTGTTTAAACCATCATATTTTTCTATATCAAATCCATAACCCCATAATTCCCATATAAATTTATCTATATCAGGATATTGATTTTTATATTGAGAAACTTCAAATATAAAATTAGAGATTTCTTTATATTTATTGTGCTTTTTTTCTTTTAATTTTAAATACGTATCAACATCAGTAAGTACCTTGATTTCATTGGCTATTTTATATCGATACCCCTGGGATTTATTTATTTTTAGAAAATTTTCGAAGTTTTTACAGAATTGTTTATACATAAAATCTCTCCTTAAATAATAGTGTGTTTTTTATAAAAACTTTCTTGACCCTTTCACTCATATCTTCTCTATTTTTTACACTATTAATAAGTTTTGCTATTAACTCTTTGTCAGAACTTTTTATTAAGATACTAATATCCTCTATATCCTTTTCGGAGTACCTACCTATTTTACTTACAATAATATCTTCTTTTGATAGAACATAGATATTTTTAAAATCCTTTATTTTTATAACTCTATTTTTAAAATCTAATGGTACTGTTGTCAAATATGTATCTAGCATGTCAAATCTATCTAAAACTCTAAATAATTTGCCAATAGTAGCTTCATAATCCATATCTATAAAATCAATATCTGTTGTAGCTCTATCTAAATATCCTGCAATAATACACCCTGAACCACCTAATAAATATATAGGTGGATACTTAATATTCTTCATGTCAGCAAAATTTTCCATGTCCTTAAGAAGTTCGAATAAAATCTCTCTATTCTTATTTTTCATAATATCCAACTCCTATTCTTTATTGTTTCTTATATGTTTATAAATAATATATAAAGCCTTTATACTATTCATTACTATAGTATAACATATTAATTTTTACCTACTTAAATTATGCTTCATATATACCTTCTTGTTTATTTATGGTAAAAATGATATTATTCAATCAGTAATTATTTATTTTAAGGAGAGATTTCATTATGGACAATAATAAATTATCTAGTATCGAAAAGGCCCTAATTATTCTTAATCAGCTAAGTGAACCACCTTTTGAATATAAAGCTATAGACCTCTCAAAGATACTTGGCATAAATAGAACCACAGTTCATAGAGATTTAGATATATTAATACAAAATGATTTTGTAATAAAAAATGACTTAAACAAGACATATAGACTTGGACCTAAACTATATAATTTAGGATCTGTATACCTACATAATTTTAATTTCGAAAACAAGATACTAGAGATATTGAATAAAATTTCAGAAGAAACTAAAGAATCTGTAGGTTTAGCCATAAGAGACTATGAAAAAGTGATCTCTTTATATGAAATCGAATTCTTCCAACCCTTGAAAATGAACTATAGACCAGGTATTTTCTATCCTATGAATAGAGGGTGCTATGGCAAATGTCTTATGGCATATTATGATGAAGATAAAGTTAAAAAATTACTCCAAAAACAAAAATTTGAAAAAGTATGTATAAATACATTGACTACAACCGAAGAAATATTAGCAGAATACGATAAAATAAAAAGGCAAGGATATGTTACAAGTATCGAAGAAACTTTCAAGTATGCAATAGGTGTTGGAGTACCAATATTTAATTGTAATAACGAAGTTACTACTTGTCTAGCAGTATCTTTTTTTAAAGACGATTATTATCTAGAAAAAATTGAAAAATTCAAAGAAATATTGAGCTCATATGCTGACCAAATAGCAAAATATATCCCATAATTTATATGGGTAGATAGAGGGATAAAATCTAGTTCTTAGTTCTTAGTAGGTGTGTATACACACCTATTTTTTTATTTAATCCTTTAATATTTCTTTGTGAAAACCTTTGCATTTTTCAGAAAACTGTGTTAATATATAATCACAGTTCGTTATATACACTTATGGTTCGTTCAATGAACAAAGGAGGTAGTTTTTAGATATGGAAAATTTAGAAAGAATCAAATCATCTATATCGGAAAGTGAGGTTGTAGAAATCATAAAAAAATTAGTAGAAATCCCTAGCTATCCCGGTATAGAAAATCAAGAGACAAAGGTAGCACAATGTATTAAAGGTATTTTTGAAAAAGAAGGTATATCTGCCAATGTGATCCCTGTAACTGAAGGACGATGTAATGTAATAGCTAAACTTAAGGGTACAGGTAATGGCAAATCTTTATTACTCACAGGTCATATTGATACCGTTCCTCCTTATGACATGAAAGATCCATGTACATTAAAAGTAGACGGCAATAAATTATATGGTAGAGGAACTGTAGACATGAAAGGTCCTTTATCTTGTATGATTGCTTCTATGATTGCGATAAAAAGGTCAAAAATAGTTCTTGATGGAGACTTAATCTTTGCTGGTGTCATTGATGAAGAAGAAGGGAGCGAAGGTACTATAGCATTACTAGAAGAAGGCTTGAGTGTAGATGGGGCTATAGTAGGGGAACCTTCAGATATGGATATATGTGTTGCCCATAGAGGTCTAGAGTGGATTGAATTCCATTTCAAAGGCAAGACTGTACACGGTGGAAAACAAAGTGAAGGTATAAATGCTATATCTAAGGCCTCTGATTTTATTCAAAATATTAAAGAAAATGTTATCCCTGAGATTTATTCAAATAATCATTCCATTATAGGCACATCTTCTATGAATTATGGTACCATAGAAGGTGGCACTCAACCAAGTACCGTAGCAGGAAATTGTATCTTAAAGATTGATAGGAGATGGATTCCCGGTGAAAAATATCAAGATGTGTTAAAACAATATCAAGATGTTATAGATGAAATGGCTAAAAAAGATCCTAAATTTAGATGTGAAATGAAAATCATGGATGAAAGTGTTATGAGAAAAGGATATGTACATGAAGCACTGGAAACTGATACAAAACATCCATTAGTCACTATAACTAAAAACTTGACAAATAAAATATATATTAAACAGCCTAAACTTACATTTTTCCCCGCATGGAGTGATGGTGGGCTTCTCAGTAGCTATGGAAATATTCCTACAATAATATTTGCTCCTGGAGATTTGGAGTCTGCCCATTCTTCTGAAGAGTTTATAGATAAGACTCAAATTTATCCTGCTACATTAATCTATGCTACTATAGCAATAGATTTTTGTAATAATAAATTATAGGAGGTTTTTATATGAGTGACAATTCTAATGTTGCCAATGGCAAAAAGAAAAAATTTAAAGTACCCCATGTATATGTAATTCTACTGTGTATTGTTGCAATATGTACTGTTCTTACTTATCTAATTCCCGCTGGAGAATATAGTATGATGGAAGCTGCCAGCGGCAGAACCGTTGTTGATCCCGATTCTTTTCAGTATATGGAGAAAACCCCTGTTAATCTATTTGGTTTTCTAAAATCAGTTCCAAAGGGCATGGCAGAAACTGCAGAAATTATATTTTTCATATTTATAGTAGGTGGTTCCTTTGCAGTTGTTGAAGCTACAGGGGCTATAGAAGCCGTTCTTGGAAAAATCACTAAGTCAATGGCTGGAAGAGAAAAAGCTCTAATTCCAATAATTATGTTTGCATTTTCTTTAGGTGGGGGTATATTCGGTATGGCAGAAGAAACCTTGCCCTTTATTCCCATAATGGTAACCTTAGCAATAGGACTAGGTTTTGACTCCCTTACAGGAGTTGGAATGGTATTGGCTGGAGCTGGTGCAGGATTTGCTGGTGCATTTATGAATCCCTTTACTGTAGGTGTTGCACAAGGTATAGCTGAACTTCCGCTATTTTCTGGTATGGGTTATAGACTAGTTGTATACGCTATCATGATAACTTTAGCAACTTCTTTTGTATATTGGTATGCTGGTAAGGTAAAGAAAAACCCTAAAAGCAGTTTAATGTATGAGTTTGACAAAACTAGGGAAGATGTATTAGATCTAAATAACTTAACTCCCCTTACAGGTAATCATAAATTAGTACTTTTAACTGTTGCAGCCACAATAGGACTATTAGTATTTGGAGTAGTTAAATATGGGTGGTATATACAAGAGATATCTGCACTATTTTTAGGTATGGCAATAGTTGTTGCCCTTGTGGGAAAACTTGGTTTCAATGGATTTGCTGAAGAATTAATAAAGGGTATGGCTAATTTAGCTGGTGGTGCATTAGTTGTAGGTTTTGCCCGTGCCATACTAGTAGTACTTACTGAGGGACATATATTGGATACTATATTATACACTACTTCTGGAGTAGTATCCCAATTGCCTTCAGCATTTGCAGCCGTAGGTATGTATGTATTCCAATGTTTCTTGAACTTTATAGTACCTTCAGGAAGTGGACAAGCAGCAGTTTCCATCCCTATATTGGCCCCCCTTTCTGATTTAGTAGGTGTTACCAGACAAACCGCTGTTCTTGCTTATCAGTTTGGTGATGGTATATCAAACATATTTACTCCTACATCGGGATTCTTCATGGCTGGGCTTGCATTGGCCAAGGTTCCTTGGAGTAAATGGGCAAAATGGTTTTTACCACTATTATTAATAGAATATGTAGTAGCTGGAATATTGGTATTTATAGCTCATATGATTAACTTCGGACCATTTTAATAAGATATATTGATTGTAAGATATTATTTAACCCCACGACAATAAATCGTGGGGTTAAATAATGTTTTTTTGGTTCTTCTAATTTTTTCAGTTTTTACGACAAATTTTGATATTTTATAATAATCGTCTCAAATAGGTATATATCCTTTCTATTACCCTCAAATAAGATTTTACTAATTACATTTAAAGGAATATTATAAACAATGGGCTTATTTTTAATTGTAATTTTTTGTAAGAGAGGTGTTTATTTATGAATCCATTTATAAGTTTGGGAATTTCATTAATTTTAGGTATTATTTTGGGTAGATTATTAAATAAGTTAAATGTTCCTGCTGTAGCAGGATATATTATCGCTGGTCTTATAATGGGAATATCAGGATTAAATATCCTTGATAGTACCATAATAGAAAATTTGTCTTTTTTAAGCGATCTTGCCCTTGGGATTATTGCCTTCAACATAGGTAGTGAATTGAAACTACCTGTAATTCGTAAATTAGGAAAGAGTATTTTCTTGATAGCATTTTGCGAAGCATTTGGAGCATTTATCTTGGTAACAGGAATAATGCTTGTACTTAAACAAGATATATCTACAGCCCTTATATTAGGAGCCGTATCTTCTGCTACTGCTCCCGCAGCTACTGTAATGGTATTAAAGGAATATGGCGCTAAAGGGCCTTTAACCAGTACTCTTTTAGGTGTTGTGGCCATAGATGATGCAATATGTCTTATGATTTATTCCATAGCTTCATCTATAGCAAAGGTATTTATCAAACATGAAGTAGTTACCATATATAAGGTCTTGGTACATCCAATAATGGAAATAGCTCTATCCATAGTATGCGGTGCTGTTCTAGGTATTCTATTGGTTTATTTAATTAAGATATCTAGAAAAGAATCTGAAATGCTTCCATTTACCGTGGGAACCATCCTTCTATTAGTAGGATTAAGTGGAATGTTTAACCTATCTCCTCTTTTGGCAGCTATGAGTTTAGGTATAATGGTAGCCAATGTTTCATCCAATAGTAGAAGAGCTTTTTCATCACTGGAATTATTTTCTCCACCAATTATATCCTCATTTTTTATATTGGCAGGGTCAAGATTAGATATAAGACTATTGCCCCATATAGGTATAATAGGAGTGGCATATCTATTGTTTAGAATAGCAGGAAAAATTCTAGGAGCAATGTTGGGAGGTAAATTAGCTAAAGCGCCTAATATTGTAACTAAAAACATAGGATTTGGTCTATTGTCCCAAGTAGGTGTTGCAGTGGGACTAGCCATTGTAGTAAGTAGAGAATTTAGTGGTTCACCATTGGGTTCTATAGTTATTACTATATTATTAGCTACTACAATATTTACTGAGATAATTGGACCTATTGCTACTAAAAAAGCTATAATGAACGCCAAAGAAGCTAATATATAATCTTAAAGGAGGTTTTACAATGTACTGCTTATTTCTCATATTAAATGATGTATACAAACTGGATGCACTTATGGAAGATCTATATCAGGCAGGTGCTGGTGCTACCATAATAGATAGTCTAGGTATGGGAAAGGTATTAATTGAGCATGACTTAGATATACCGATTTTTTCAGGATTGAGAAGATTAGTAGAAAACAATAAACCTTATAACAAAACAATAATAAGTGTATTTAAAGATAAGGAAAAGTTAGATGCTGTTATCGAAAAATTCAAAGTAGAGTTAGATTATTTTAAACATCCTGGAGTTGGTTTTATGTTTGTGCTTCCAGTGTTAGAATGTCACGGTTCAAAAGCTATAAAAGATTAATATATATATTGATTTTTATGATATAATAGTTCTTGGGTATATAAGGAATTATTAATCTTGTGATAACAGTGCGTATGTAGTCCGTAACACAAGATGTATTTCTATATATCTTAATACTATTATATTATAAAAAGGTGAATATTATGGATAAAACTGTGGAGATTTCAAAGGATAATACATTAATAGTTGCCTATTTTTATTTGTTATTATCCTCTTTTACATGGGCTTTAGGAACAATAATAGTAAAGATGTATATAGGTGATATCCCTGTATTTCATCTTTTAGTTGGACGATTTGCTTTTGGAGGGCTAATCGTTTTTCTTATGGCACCTAAAAAGGTAAAAACTATAGAGAAAAAAGATTTAAAACTAGGGACCATATTGGGACTTTTGATATTTACTACCTATGCATTAAATGTATTGGGTCTTAAATATACCAGTGCATCAAAATCAGGGTTTCTTACGGCACTTTCTGTATTGTTTATACCCATAATGCAGACTATAATATATAAAAAAATTCCCTCTAAATGGACTGTTACAACGGTTATACTCTCTGTTATAGGGCTTCGACTAATTTCTGAAATTAATGGTGGCTCTTTTAATTTGGGAGATTCTATCACTATACTCTGTGCACTATCCTATACTTTTTATATGCTCATATTAGAAAAATTCGGTAAAGATATGGATGATCATAAATTGTCTTTGATCCAACTTGGCTTCGTGGCAATGGTCAGTCTTATTTTTGCTGCTATACTTGAAGGATTAGATTTAAAATTAATTTGGGAAGGTATTATTCCAATAATAGTAATGGGGGTATTTGGTACCGGAATGACCATGTTTCTTCAGACTAAAGCTATGAAAACAGCCACTCCGGAGGCTGCTGGAGTCATATTATTGGGTGAACCCCTATTTACTCTTATATTGGCATATATTATACTTAATGAGGTCATACTATTTAAAGGGCTAATAGGAAGCCTTATTATATTGTCTTCATTAATTATAGCCGTAGTCAAAAAGATCTAAAATACCATTTCTCCTCTTTCTTTTAACTTCCCAGCGGTATCTACTAAATCTTCGAAAATAGATATAATATTTTCAGAAATTTCAACTGCCTGCTCTAAGTTTTCTTGAGCAGCTTTTTTATTATTTGCTTGTATATTCTCTATTACTTCATGACCCAAATTATGTAATGTATCATGGTATTCATCTATTTCCCTCCATGGTTTTATGATTTCTGGATGTTTAGGTTCCACTGAATGATAAAAATGTCCAAATGAGCATTTATGACTATCTGTCTGTAACGGTCTTACATCCATATAATCGACCATATCTCTAAGTACATTAACCCACTTCCTATGGGCCTGTATAGAAGGCTTAACTGCATTTATAAACTCATCGTTAGTAAACCTACACATCTCTGTACTACCTATCTCTCCACTTATTTTGGCAGATCTAGATACCTTTTTCTCTAATTTATCCATGTTTTCAGCTATATTCTCTATCTCCAATGAAACATCCGATAAATTCTCTACTACTTTATTCATCTTTTCAGTGGTAGTAACAGTCTCTTCCATCGCTGCTGAAACCTGTTCTATGGATGCACTTAATTCTTGACTAAATGCATTGACACTATTTATGTCATCATCTATTTTTTTTACAAAATTCTCAGTCTCATCAAAGCTTTTTCCTATATGTTCAATCCTTTCGTTAATTTTAGATATACCTTCTACAGATTTGCTTACACTTTCTGAACTATGAGATGACGCTATATTTATTTTATCTACAAGGCCTCCCAATGAACCAACCAATTCCTTAGTATCTATAGAAAGTTTTCTTATCTCCTCTGCTACTACATTGAATCCCCTTCCATGTTCTCCTGCTCTAGCTGCTTCTATAGATGCATTTAATGCCAACATATTTATCTGTTCTGCTATGCCGTTAATGCTCTCCAATGCTTTATTTACCTTATCTGCCACATCAATAAGCTCTCCTACATTATTACTCATTTTTTCTGTAATAGATTTAACCTCAACTATATCCTGCTCTATATACTCCAAAGTTTCATTATTATCTATAACTCCTTTTTTGATATCATTAGCTTTATGGGATATATTGTTCATTGAATCTACAAATTCACCACTATTTTTTTCTACCACATCCATGCTTGCAGTTATTTCCTCAAAGGTACTATATATTACTTGGGATATTTCATTGATATTATTTGTACTATCTACTACCCTAGAAGATTGGTGCCTAAGATTTACATCAAATTTACTTATATCTACAGCTATACTTATGGCATAATTCATCAGCTTTTTAACATCATCTTTATTTAACGAAAAATGGCGATTTAAATCAATGAGCTTTTTAGCAACTCTATCATTTTTTTTCACATTTTCCTCATTTAATTCTCCATTAATTATTTTATCTATCATTTCTTCATAATGACCTTTATTCAAAAACATATTTCTTCCTCCTTTTCTTCAACACGTTTAAATATATACCCAATATTTTATAATTAAATAATATAGAATATTTTTTATCATACAATATCAAGTTTTATTTTATGAAACTTTTTAAAGGCATGGAATAAGGGAGAAAATAGAATTACAATTCTACCCTCTCCCATTTTCCATATTTTCGATATATTTACATGTTATTCTAATCATTTTCCTCTTCTATATCTGCTTTTTTATCACTATACCCTAATCTCTCTAATATTATATTATATCCATTTGCTCCATAATTCAGGTATCTACTAATCCTACTTATAGTTGCCGTACTTACTCCTGTTTCATCTTCTATATAATTATAAGTCTTGTCCTGTCTAAGAAGTTTTGCCACCTGCAATCTTTGGGCGATGGACTCTATCTCCTTTATGGTACAAATATCCTCAAAAAATCTGTAGCATTCTTCCATATTTTCCAATTTCAATACAGCTTCAAACAGCTCATCTATAACCTTATCCTTAATCTTAGACTCATATGTCAAAAAATCGCCCCCTTAAACCTTATTTTACTGACTTCCTTTTGCTTCCCTTATATTATTATTTTAACATATATCTCAATAATATATACTATTTTTACATAATATCTGTGTCAAAATCGGGGAAGAATATTATTAGTTCGTAATTAATAGTCTTTAATCGAGTTTTATATATGATTATTTACTACTAATTACTTGCTATTAACTATACTTCCACAACAATAGGAGGATAATGTTATGGCAGATAAAGAAAAGTTTAGCATATATAAAGGTAAAAAAAAGGCTGAATTTGAAAATCAAATAAACGGTTTAGTCTTTCCATGGAGTATGATTAGAGACGTAGATGCCATAGACACCATGAGATTCTATACCAATTCTGTTATAAACAATGTCCAAGATATGAAATAAATTACTAAAAAAGAGAGGCTAAAATTTTAGCCTCTCTTTTTTAGTAAAATGACTACTAATCTAATTTTCCTATATCATTCCTATATTGTATACCTTGAAATTTTACTTTTTTTATATTTTTATATGCCTTTTCCCTTGCCTCGTATAGATTTTCCCCCAGTGCTGTTACTGCTAAAACCCTTCCTCCATTTGTATATATGTCTTTATC
The DNA here is from genome assembly GCF_000620125.1 of Clostridiisalibacter paucivorans DSM 22131. Lineage (NCBI taxonomy): Bacteria > Bacillati > Bacillota > Tissierellia > Tissierellales > Thermohalobacteraceae > Clostridiisalibacter > Clostridiisalibacter paucivorans. Next base: position 25,328 of record NZ_JHVL01000031.1, read on the forward strand.
TATATTCTTTGTCCCACCATGAAATACAAGTATATCGTCATCCAAACTATCTAATCCTGATACTAATTTGCCCTTTTCATAGCTCTCGGGATATCCTCCCGATGCAGCTATTACACAGAGGGTCCTTTTATTTGACCACTTAATATCTGAGGAATTTATATTTCCATCTATAACCTTAGTAAAGATATCTATTATATCTGATTCAAGCCTAGGGATAACTACCTCTGTCTCTGGATCACCAAACCTTACATTGAATTCTAATATCTTAGGTCCCTTTTCAGTAATCATGAATCCTATAAAAAGTACCCCTTTAAACTCAATATTTTCTCTATTAAATCCTGTCATTATTTTAGTGAGTATCTCTTTGTTTATTCTATTGGTTAATCCTTCATTTAATATGGGATTAGGAGAAAAGCATCCCATACCACCAGTGTTTAATCCTTTATCTCCATCCAATGCCTTTTTATAATCTCTGGCACTCTCCATAGGCACTATATTTTTACCATCTACAAAACACAATAAAGATACCTCTATTCCCTCTAAAAATTCCTCTATAACAATATTTTTTCCTGCATCTCCAAATTTATTTTTTTCTATCATCTGTAAAATTGTATCTTCTGCTTCTTTATAAGTATTACATATTACTACACCTTTACCTGCTGCAAGTCCATCGGCTTTTATTACCAATGGGCAATCAAAATTATCCAAATCCCCTATTGCATCCTGTGCATTGTCATATGATTTAAATCTAGCAGTTGGGATATCATATTTTTCCATAAATCTTTTAGAAAATGTCTTGCTCCCTTCCAACATGGACGCTTTCTTATTGGGACCAAATATATTAAGTCCCTTTTCATTGAATTTATCTACTATACCATTTACTAGAGGTAATTCTGGGCCTACCACTGTAAGGTCAATTCCTTCTTTTAGTGCAAATCCCAACAATGTATCCACATCACCAGGGTTTATGTTTACGCATTGGGCTATATTACTTATTCCACCGTTACCAGGGGCACAATATATCTTGGATACTTTATTACTTTGAGCTATCTTCCAAACCAATGCATGTTCCCTAGCACCATTTCCCACAACCAAAACCTTCATTTCATCACCCTTCCTTAAATGCAGTTAGTAATAACTAGTTAGTAGTTAGTAGTTAGTAGTTAGTAGTTAGTAGTTAGTAGTTAGTAGTTAGTAGTTAGTAGTTGAAATCCGTAGGATTTCTATTTTAATAAAGAAATTTATAAAATTTCTACCATAGGCTACGAACTACTTACTACTAACTATCTTCTAATGTTTAAAATGTCTCATGCCTGTAAATACCATGGCTATACCATATTTATTGGCTGCATCTATAGATTCTTGGTCTCTTATGGAGCCTCCAGGCTGAATTATCGCAGTAATTCCTGCTTTAAATGCTGCCTCCACACAATCGGGAAATGGGAAAAATGCGTCCGATGCCATAACTGCCCCTTTAGTATTTTGTCCAGCTTGTTTTATTGCATTTTCCAATGCCCATATCCTACTAACCTGTCCTGGACCTACTGCCACTGTCCCCTTATCCTTAGCCAATACTATGCCATTGGATTTAGTGTTTTTTACAGCTTTCCATCCGAACAATAAATCTTCCAGCTCTTTATCACTAGGCTTTCTATCAGTAACTACTTTTAAATCACCCTTAAGTAATTCTTCGTTTCTATCCTGTACTAATATACCGCCCAATACCTTCTTCATATCTCTAGTAACATATTTTTTTCTTTTTATATTGTCCAATTTAAGTATTCTTATATTCTTTTTACCTTTTAATATGTCAAGTGCTTCATCTGTATATGAAGGAGCTATTACTACCTCTATAAATATCTTATTTATCATTTTAGCAGTTTCTTTGTCTATTTCCTCATTTGAAGCTACTATCCCTCCAAATATAGATATCTTATCTCCTTCATATGCCTTTTTAAATGCCTCTTTAACAGAGTTACCACTCCCTATCCCACAGGGATTAGCATGTTTTACAGCTACTACCGTAATATCATCATATTCCTTCAATATCTCCAATGCTCCATTGGTATCATTTATATTATTGAAGGACAACTCTTTACCATGGAATTGTACCGCATCAGAAAGGGTCCCATGAACTTCTATCATATCTTCATAAAATGCAGCTTTTTGATGTGGATTTTCTCCATATCTTAAATCCTGTCTTTTTTCATATGTCAAAGATATAAAATCAGGAAATTCAATACCTGCTATATCATTAAAGTATGATGAAATCAATGTATCATATGTACTGGTATGCTGAAATACCTTTGCAGCCAAATATGTTTTAGTCTTTTCATCTATATCTCCATCTGCTTTAAGTTTCTCAATCACCGTATTATAGTCTTTGGGATCTATAACAACTGTAACAAATTTATAGTTTTTAGCTGCAGCTCTAAGCATAGATGGACCACCTATGTCTATATTCTCTATTATATCCATATGTTTAGAATTTTCATTTAACAGTGTTTCCTTAAATGGGTACAGATTGTTTATAACCATATCTATAGGCTGTATATTCAAATCGCCCATAGTGTCCATATGCTCACTATTATCCCTTAATGCCAATAGTCCTCCATGTATCCTGGGATGCAAAGTCTTTACTCTGCCATCAAAGCACTCTGGAAATTCTGTTATATCTGATACATCTATAGTCTCTATACCCGCTTCCTTAAGCTTCTTAGCTGTACCACCTGTAGATACAATTTCCCAATCCATAGCTACAAGTTCCTTCACAAATTCAACTATACCTGTTTTATCATAAACACTTACCAATGCCCTTCTTTTCATGTTAATACAACTCCTTTATTCTAATATAACCTTTCTTCCATCCAACTTTATTTTTCCATCACAATATAATTTCACTGCCTTTGGTAGTAATCTATGTTCTATCTTAAGGACCTTTTGTTGTACATCTTCTGGCGTATCATTTGGAGAGATATAAGCTGTATCTTGTAGTATTATGGCACCTGTATCTGTCCCCTTGTCTACAAAATGTACTGTAGCTCCTGTGACTTTAACTCCATAATCTACCACTGCCCTATGAACCCTAATGCCATAGAATCCCTTTCCACAAAAACTTGGTATTAAGGAAGGGTGTATATTTATTATTCTGTTTTGGTAGTACTCTATAAATCCTTCACTGAGAATATTTATATACCCTGCTAATATTACCAACTCCACATCTCTATCTTGAAGCTCTTTGATTATGGCCTTATCCATATCTTCTGTACTTTGATATTTACTCTTATCTATAAATATGCTATCTATGCCTTTCTTTTCTGCCCTTACTAAACCATAGGCATTTTCTTTATTGGATATAACCACCTTAATGCTACCATTTATATAGCCTGTATCTACATTATCTATTATAGATTGTAGATTAGTTCCACCACCTGATATTAGTACTCCTATATTTACTGATGACATATGTCGATTCCTTCCTTATCCTTTATAACTCTACCTATAATATGGGCATCTTCGCCCCTTTCCTTGATAAATTCCATAACATTGTCCACATCTCTGGTATCTACTGCCATAACTAGACCTATCCCCATATTAAATGTGGAATACATTTCATCTATATCTATATTTCCTGCCTTTTTTATGAAATCAAATATATTAGGGATTTGTACATCTCTCATATCTATATCTGCTCCATATCCATCTGGTAACATCCGAGGTATGTTTTCATAAAAACCTCCCCCAGTTATATGACTTACTCCCTTTATATTAAATGATTTTATTACATCATATATAGGATTTATATATATTTTTGTAGGCACAATCAATGCCTCTCCCAATGTGGTACCCAATTCTTCAAAATATTCATCTATATCATAATTATTTATATCAAATAATACTTTTCTCACTAAAGAGAATCCATTGCTATGGAGTCCACTAGATGGTATCCCTATAAGGGTATCTCCTTCTGATATATTACTTCCATTTATTAGATTTTTCTTGTCTACTATTCCCACTGTAAATCCTGCTAAATCATATTCTCCTTCACTATATATGCCAGGCATTTCAGCAGTTTCTCCACCGATGAGGGCTGCACCTGCTTTTTTACATCCTGATGATATACCCTTCACTATCTCTGATACCTTTTCAGGAATCAACTTTCCTGTGGCAATATAATCTAAGAAAAATAGGGGTTTAGCCCCTTGACACAGTACATCATTTACACACATAGCCACACAATCTTGTCCCACAGTATCATGTTTATCCATCATAAATGCAATCTTAATCTTTGTACCAACTCCATCAGTTCCTGCAACTAATATGGGTTCATCATAGCTTCCCATCTCCAGTGCAAACATACCTCCAAAACCGCCTATATCAGAAATTACTCCTTTAGTAAAGGTTTCTTTAACATACTTTTTCATCAACTTAACCGATTCATATCCTGCTTTTACATCTACTCCCGCATCTTTATAGCTTATTCCCTTATCCTTCATCATTACACCTCCTGTTATTTAGTCCATAGTTCGTAGTTCGTAGTCCGTAGTTCTTAGTTAAAGAAATTGAAATTCACAGAATTTCTACCATGCCCTACTAACTACTAACTACTAACTACTAACTACTAACTATTAACTATTGACTACTAACTACGGACTAATTACCTTCTACTCTAGGTACTTCCATGGGATAGTTTCCATCGAAGCATGCCTTACAGTATCCCTTCTTTTCTCCTGTTGCCTCTGACAATCCTTTGATAGTGAGAAAATGTAAAGTATCTGCATTTATCATATCCCTTATTTCATCTGTAGTATAATTAGCTGCAACCAAGTTCTCTCTATAGGGTGTATCTATGCCAAAATAACAAGGATATTTTACTGGAGGTGAACTTACCCTTACATGAACTTCTTTAGCACCTGCCTTTTTCAACATATCCACAATCCTTTTACTAGTTGTTCCCCTTACTATGGAATCATCTACCATTACTACCCTTTTTCCTTCTACATTTTCCTTCAACACATTCAATTTGATTTTAACTCCCTGCTCCCTCAATGCTTGAGTAGGCTGTATGAATGTCCTGCCTATATACTTGTTTTTAATAAGTCCTATCCCAAAGGGAATACCTGATTCTTCTGCATATCCTATAGCAGCAGGGGTCCCACTATCGGGTACACCTATAACCACATCCGCCTCTACTGGTGCCTCTCTAGCTAACATCTTTCCAGCTTCACTCCTAGATAGATATACATTTATTCCATCAATTGTGCTATCAGGTCTTGCAAAGTATATATATTCAAACACACACATCTTTCTATTACACCATTTGTCGCTCTTTATGGTTTCTATACCATTTTCGTCTATTATTACTATTTCGCCAGGGTCTACATCTCTTACAAACTCTGCACCAATAGTATCCAATGCACAGCTTTCCGATGCCAACACATATCCATCCTCAAACTTGCCTAAACAAAGAGGTCTTAATCCTAAAGAATCTCTTACACCTATAAGCTTGTCTTCGGACACTATTACCAAAGAATATGCACCTTTTAACACTTCTATAGTATTTTTTATAGATTTAATTATATCTTTATTGTGGTATCTAGCTATTAAATTGGCTATTACTTCTGTATCTATAGTAGTCTGAAATACTACCCCGTCATCTTCCATTATCTCTCTTAATGCTTCAGAATTAACTAAACTACCGTTATGGGCCAACGCTATATTTCCCCTTTTATATCTAACTACCAATGGTTGGGCATTTTCTATGAGACTCTCTCCAAATGTAGAATATCGCACATGGCCTATCCCTATATTTCCACTTAGACTATCTAATGTCTTGTCCTCGAATACCTCTGGAGCAAGCCCCATCCCTTTATGATGGGATATTTTCCCTTGGTCGCTTACGGCAATACCTGCACTTTCCTGTCCTCTGTGTTGAAGAGCATAGAGCCCATAATATACCATCTTTGATACATTCCCTTTATTAGCATAAACCCCTACCACTCCGCACTCTTCTTTTAATTTATCCATTTCTTCAAACAATGTTTACACCCCTTTCCAAGGATAAAATATCTAACTATTGGATTCTGCCCAACACTTCAAGATATGCCTCTTCTACATTGCCCATATCCCTTCTAAATCTATCCTTGTCTAATTTTTCATTAGTTTTTGCATCCCATAACCTACAAGTATCTGGTGATATCTCATCTGCCAATATAACTTCTCCATCAAATAAACCAAATTCTAGTTTAAAATCTATAAGTTTTATTCCTTTTTGTCCAAAGAATTCCATCAAGGTATCATTTACCATAAATGCATACTTCTTTATGATATCCAATTGTTCATCAGTAGCCAACTCCATAGCCTTTATATGATATTCGTTTATCATTGGATCTCCCAAATCATCATCTTTGTAGGAAAACTCCAATACTGTAGACTTCATTATTGTACCCTCTTTAAGTCCCAATCTCTTAGCAAGGGAACCAGCTGCTACATTTCTAACTATAACCTCTAATGGCAATATCTTTACTGCTTTAACTATCATCTCTTTGTCACTTATGATCTCTTCAAAGTGATTTTTAACGCCCTTTTCTTCTAGCAATTTAAATAATAATCCAGACATCTTATTGTTTACTATGCCCTTCCCAACTATTGTGCCCTTCTTTTCTCCATTAAATGCCGTTGCATCATCTTTATATTCAACTATATATCTCTTTTCATCATTAGTTTTAAATACCTTTTTCGCCTTACCTTCATATAACATATCTAATTTTTCCATGAATTTTTCCTCCCTTTATTTTAGTTCTTGGTTCTTAGCTCTTAGTTCTTAGTTCTTAGTTCTTAGTTCTTAGCTCTTAGTTCTTAGCTCTTAGCTAAAAGATAAAATGCGTAGGATTGCTTCCTTCAACTATCGACTGTGAACTACAGGCTACTAACTCTCTTCTGTATCTCTCTATCTTTTTTCTCAACTTCCTTTGCCATATCTTCTCTATATGTCTTTAATTTTGTCTTTAATTCATCATATTTTAACGACAACATTTCTATTGCTAGAAGTGCTGCGTTTTCAGCTCCATTAATTGCTACTGTGGCCACAGGTATCCCCTTTGGCATTTGTACTATGGACAATAGCGAGTCTAATCCATCCATTGTAGATGACTTTATTGGTAATCCAATCACTGGCAGTGTAGTCTCTGCTGCCAATACTCCTCCCAAATGGGCCGCCTTTCCTGCAGCTGCTATTATTACTTCTATCCCTCTTTTTTCAACATTCTTTCCAAATTCCATGGCCTTGTCTGGAGTTCTATGGGCTGATATAACCCTAACCTCTGCATCTACACCAAATTCCTTTAATATCTTGAGTCCCTTTTCCACCACTGGAAAATCTGAATCACTTCCCATCACTATAGCAACCTTCATTTTTTAACCTCCCTTTATTTACTAATAAAAATACCTTACGCCTGCTTCAAATATCCTTTGGTCTTTATTTCCCGGTACATTTTTAGCAATATCTCTTCCAATCCTTTCCGAGTGGGCCATTTTACCCAATATCCTTCCATCAGGGCTAGTTATGCCCTCTATTCCATAGACAGATCCATTGGGGTTAGAGCCTTCAACATACTGGGTAGCTATTTGCCCATTATCTCTAAGTTTTTTCAACATATCTTCATTGGCCACAAACCTTCCCTCTCCATGGGATACCGCAATCGTATGGATATCTCCCACCTTTGTATTATTGAACCATGGAGATAAATTTGATGTGATTTTAGTTTGTACCATAGTAGATACATGTCGCCCTATATTGTTAAATGTCAATGTTGGACAATCTTTGTCTAAATCAACTATCTCCCCAAAGGGTACCAATCCTAATTTTATCAATGCCTGAAATCCATTACATATTCCCAACATAAGTCCATCTCTATTTTTTATAAATTCCATAATCTCTTCTCTTATCCTAGGATTCCTAAATACTGTAGCTATAAATTTCCCTGATCCATCAGGTTCATCCCCTGCACTAAATCCACCAGGTATAGCTATTATTTGACTGTTTCTTATACCTTTAACCATTTCCTCTATGGAATATTGTATATCTTTAGATGAAAGATTTTTGAATACAAAAGTTTCTGGTATTCCTCCTGCTCGTTCAAATGCTCTAGCTGTATCATATTCACAATTTGTTCCTGGAAACACTGGTACAAATACCCTAGGTTTTGCTATCTTTATATTTGAAGAACTTTTAATATTCTTTCGTGTACTTACTAAATTGGCTTCTTCTACATCAGTTTTATTTTCTTCCTCTATGGGGAATATATCATTCAATGGTTCAATCCAATTATCTATGGCACTATTTAAATCTATTTTTTCTCTATTTATTTCTATAACGGCATCAACAATGGTATCACCCAATACTCTGTATTCTACACCTTGTAACATTTCATTTAGATTATCTTCCCCTTTGACCTCTAATATTATTGCACCATAATGAGGATTGAAAAGATCTACGTCTTCTATATTCTCAATAAATTTCATTCCTATTTTATTTCCAAAGCTCATTTTACTTAATGCGGCTGCCATACCTCCAAATCCTACGGTGTAAGCTGAAAGTATTCTTTTTTCACTTATAAGTTTATATATCCTCTCATATCCTTTAGTTAATTTTTTAAAGTCAACCATTCCATAGTCATCAACAGATACAGGAATCAATATCACCTTACTATGGTATTCCTTGAACTCTGGCGATACAATATTTCTAGCATCAGATACATTCACAGCAAAACTCACCAATGTGGGAGGGACATGTAAATCATTAAATGTACCTGACATACTATCCTTTCCTCCTATAGCTGGTATCTCTAGATTCTTCTGAGCATAAAATGCTCCCAGCAATGCACTCAATGGTTTTCCCCATTTTTTAGGATCTTTGCCCAGCTTTTCAAAATATTCCTGTAATGTAAGCCTTATACCCTTATAATCTCCACCTAATGCTACAATTTTGGCTATAGAATGAATTACTGCATATAATCCTCCATGGAATGGGCTCCATTTAGAAAGATTAGGATCAAATCCATATGTCATAATTGTACATGTATTGGTTTCTCCTATGGTCATAGGCACTTTTGCAACCATACCATCTGTGGGAGTCAATTGATATTTTCCACCAAAGGGCATGAGTACAGACCCTGCTCCTATACTACTATCAAACCTCTCCACCAATCCCTTTTGACATGCCACATTTAGATGCTTCAGATTATCCATCCACTGTTTGCCTATATTGTCTTTTGAATTTATATGCTCAGGTAATCTGTCCATATAATTTTCTCTACTAGGTTCAGTTACTACAGCAGTAGTATGTTGAGTAATACCATTTGTATCTAAAAATGTCCTACTAATATCCAATATGGTATTTCCTCTCCAATTCATCTTCAATCTATTATTATCAGTCACCTTAGCAACTACTGTGGATTCTAGATTTTCTTCTTTGCAATATTTAGTAAACTCTTCTAGATCATCATTGTCTATAACTACCGCCATTCTCTCTTGAGATTCAGATATAGCAAGCTCTGTTCCATCTAATCCTTCATACTTCTTAGTAACCTTATCTAGATCTATTTCAAGACTATCTGCCAATTCACCTATAGCTACCGATACCCCTCCAGCACCGAAATCATTACATTTTTTTATTAGTCTACTTAAATTTGAATTTCTAAATAGCCTTTGGATTTTTCTCTCTGTTGGAGGATTACCTTTTTGTACCTCTGCTCCACATGTATATATAGATTCTTCAGTATGTTCCTTAGATGATCCTGTAGCTCCTCCACATCCGTCTCTTCCTGTTCTGCCACCAACTAGGAGTATTATATCTCCCTTTTGTGGCTTTTCCCTTACCACATTTTCCTTTGGTGCAGCCGCTATTACTGCTCCTATTTCCATCCTCTTAGCTATATAATCATTGTGATATATCTCTGCTACCTGCCCTGTAGCCAATCCTATTTGATTACCATATGAGCTATATCCCTTTGCTGCATCTATAGTTATTCTTCGTTGAGGTAATTTCCCTGACAATGTCTCTTCTATAGGTGTTCTAGGGTCTCCACTCCCTGTAACTCTCATGGCCTGATATACATATGACCTGCCTGATAATGGGTCCCTTATGGCACCTCCTAGACATGTTGCCGCCCCTCCAAAGGGTTCTATTTCTGTGGGATGATTATGTGTTTCATTTTTAAACATGATTAACCATTTTTGATATTCTCCATTTACATCCACATCCACCATAATACTAGCTGCATTTATCTCATCAGATACTTCTAAGTCATCCAATTTTCCTTTTTTTCTTAACTCCTTCATGGCTATGGTGGCTAAATCCATGAGACATACATCTTTTTTCCTATCTTGGTACAAATATTTTCTAGATTCTAAATATTCATTATATGCTTTTCTTATTACCTCATTATATTCTCCATCTTCAAATATAATCTTGTCTATATTGGTTTGAAAGGTAGTATGTCTACAATGATCTGACCAATAAGTGTCTATTACCTTTAGCTCTGTTATAAAAGGCTCCCTATTTTCCTCATCTTTAAAATATCTTTGGCAGAACTTCAAATCTTCTATATCCATAGCAAATCCAAAGACATCTATTAATCCCATTAATTTATCCATATCCATCTCTGTGAATCCTTCTACTATATCCACATCTTCTGGTATATCATATTGGAAGTCTAAAGTATCTGGCTTATCTAGCAAAGCCTCCTTTGAATCCACTGGATTTATATAATATGACTTTATCTTTCCAAATTCACCTTCAGATATATTGCCTTTTAATACTATAACCTTAGCCACATGTACTTTGGGTACTGGACCCTGGGTAAGTATCTGAACACATTGGGCTGCCCAGTCTGCCCTCTGGTCATATTGTCCTGGCAAATACTCCACTGCAAACACTTTATCTGAATTATCTATATCTATATTTTCGTAATATACATTATCTATAGTAGATTCAGAAAGTATAGTATTTACGGCTTCCATATAATCTTTATCAGATATATTGGACATATCATACCTATTTATAACCCTTACAGATTCCAATCCATCAATACTTAAATTTTCCTTAAAATCGTTATAAAGATGAACGGCCTCTACATCATAACCTAACCTTTTTTCAACAAAAGCCCTTCTAACATTGCCACACATAAAAGACACCTTCCTTTTATATTATTTATCCTTTTTTAAAAGAGATAGAGTATAAAAGCCCGAATATAGAATAATCTATCTCGGACTTTTATAATTGAGTTGGATTTATATTTATTCTATAAAGAATTTAGCTACAAATAATATCGCCAAGAAAACTGACAATGGTGATACCTCTTTAAATTTACCTGTTAATAATTTAAGTAATACATAAGAAATCATCCCAAAAACAATACCTTCAGCTATACTATATGCAAGGGGCATCATTATAATAGTCAAAAATGCAGGTATTGACTCAGTATAATCATCAAAATCTATATTTTTAATAGGAGACATCATAAATAGTCCCACCAATACCAATGCAGGTGCAGTAGCAGCCTCTGGTACCATAGTAAATAATGGAGAAAAGAATAACGCTATACCAAACATTCCTGCTGCGGATAATGCAGTAAGTCCTGTCCTTCCACCTTCTGCAACCCCTGCTGCACTTTCCACATAAGTAGTAACTGTACTTGTTCCTAAACATGCCCCCACAGTAGTCCCTATGGAATCGGCAAAAAGGGCCTGCTTAGCATTGGGAACTTCTCCCTTTTCATTTAATAATCCTGCTTTAGCTGATACACCTATAAGGGTACCAACTGTATCAAACATATCTACAAATAAAAATGTAAATAATATGATCAACATTTTCATGGAAAATATCTGATCCCATTGAAATTTAAACATTATGGGACTCAATGATGGTGGTAAACTAGCCACCTGTGCAGGTACTTTTGTTATGCCCATAGGAATACCTATAAGAGTAGTCACTACTATACCTATAAGCAATGCTCCCTTTATATTTTTAGCCACTAAAAGACCTGTTATAACAAGGCCTATAATCGCAAGAAGTGCCTTTCCTTCAGTAATATTTCCCAATGCCAATATAGTTCCATCTCCAGTTTGTATAACTCCTGCATTAACTAATCCTATAAATGCTATAAATAATCCAATTCCTACAGAGATAGCATTTTTTATGCTCACTGGTATACAATTTATTATAGCTTCTCTAACATTCAAAAATGTAAGTATTATAAATATAATTCCCTCTAAAAATACCGCTGTAAGGGCAAACTCCCAAGAATACCCCATACCTGCAACCACAGTAAATGCGAAAAATGCATTTAGACCCATACCTGGTGCCAATGCAAAGGGCAATTTAGCATAAATAGCCATAACCAAAGTAGCTATAACTGCGGATAAAGCTGTAGCAGTAAATACTGCTCCAAAATCCATCCCAACGCCTTCACTGGAAAGCATCAATGGATTAACCACTAATATATAAGCCATAGTCATAAATGTGGTAATCCCTGCCATAATTTCTGTTTTTACATCAGTGTTGTGTTCTTTAAGTTTGAAAAATGAATCCATTCTGTCATACCTCCTATATTTTTCTATGGGACCAAGGGACTCAAAAAATGCACAAAGCCCCAGCAAGTAGGAACCATAAGTGAAACCTACCCGCCCGGGCTTTTCTCCCCTCGGTGTAGTATTACATTAAGTAATACTTGTACCACTCGGACCAGTCAAGGTAATACCTTCGGAACCCTAGATACACTTTCACCCATAGTCAGGTAATTTACGGTTACCTGGTAGAAACACCTCAGCCATATTCCGAGATATATATGAGTTATTATTATATTTTTTCAAAAAATTTATACCAATTACTAACTACATGATAACAAATGATTTTTTTAAAGTCAATAGGTTTTACGAATATTTAACCGTATTTTTTTCATCAATATTTTTTATATATCCGAACATTTCAACTTTATATTTTTTATAAGTTAGCTGATTTCACATTTTTCAATTAATCCCTTTAATTTGTTTACCATTTCCTTTAAATCATGAACCAATCCCGTTACTTCCTCCATGGATTTTTTAAGCTAAATTCACAGTGTTTGTAAAATATATTTCTAGATAAAGATAGAAAAGAGCTCCACATATAAAGTGCAACCTTTTTCTATCTTTATAATGATTTTTTTCATATTTATATCTATTGGTTATATTTTTTTACAATAGGAATCCATACTTCAAACTTTGCATTTTGTGAATCTGCTGATAGATACACTTCAATATCAGGTGCATTGGCATATTCATAGCCCGATGTAGGAAGCCATTCAGTTATAATTCTTTTTTCAAGTTCTTGTATGGAATGGGGCATAGCACCTTCTCCATAAAAAATTGCCCAAGTTGATTTAGGAACAATATATTCCTCAAACTCTTTATCCATAGGTTTATCGCTTGCCACAGCAATATAATATTTCCACTCTTCTTCTTCATTACATGCACTTACTCCAAGTACACCCATAGGTTCCAAGTTCATCATAGAAACCAGTTTTTCTACCGTTCCACTCTCTGCCGCTTTTTGCCACATCTTAGGAACAGTCTCGAAGTTTTTCTCAATTTCCTTGTGTAAAGATTGTGCCACTCCAACGATTCTAAAGCTATCCTTCTGTTCGATTTTATAATTCATCTCCACATCTCCCTTAATTGTTATTTTGAAGCTAATAGGAGGGAATGCTTTGATTAATGCACCTTTTATTTTCGCCTCTGATGGTGTAATTCCATGTATCCTCTGAAATGCACGGTTAAATGCGGTGGGAGAATTATACCCATATTTCAAAGCAATATCAATGACCTTCTCATTATTATTTTGTAAATCAACAGCCGCTATTGTCATGCGTCTACGGCGAATATATTCTGCAAGGGGTACATTTGCCATATAAGAAAACATTCTCTGAAAATGATATGTTGAGCAGCACGCAATTTTTGCAACCTGTTCATAATTAATCTCATCTTCTAAATGCTCCTCAATATAATTTATGGCATTATTTAATCGTTCTATCCATTCCATCCTCTTTCCTCCTTTATAATTAAGTATAATGTAAGGGAATTATATTTCCTCTCTTTTAATGCACAAATAAGAGAGAAAATATGAATTAAATCTACTGAAATACTTCCTTATATACCTTTGCTATTATAATTCAACTTAATTGGAAGATCGAGTAATAAAAAATAATATCCCAATGATTATAGCTGTGGTTATAATATTATTTAAGCAACCTCCTTTTGTTAAGTTACTTAAATCACCTACCTTCGAACAATTTATTGAATCTGCAAAATTAATCATTGGATTTTTTTATATTCTTCTATTTTGCCTTTATTCTCTTTATCTTGTTCACTTCTTTTATCCACTATTTTACCTTCTTACTATTTATAAGCCAGTACAAAATATTTTTCTAATACAAAATCTATCCTGTTATTCTTTTATAATTTTTTCCCATATCACTTGGAAATTAATGATAAAATCCCTCATTTCAAGTTAATAAAGAATTTGCACCTGCATTAATGGCCAATCTCTAAGATTTGTGTTGCTAAAACGATATTTTCCAAATATGCCCCCTCTAAATTTCCAATTACATAATGTAAAGCCCATACATGCACAAGAGCGCTATTACAGCGGATGAAACTGTACCAATTTTTTGCTTTCTATTTAGTTTTTTTTGAAAATCCAACTCAGTAACTGGTACTTTTTCTTCCTTCATTTCTTTCCTACTTCTTTGTGTAATGTTTGTATTGAACTTTACTAATTTAGAATTAAGACAAACTGGATATTTTAAATTACAAACTATTTAACGACGCATTTTATGAATTATGTCCAACTAACACTCTAAAATATCTTCGATATAACTTAAAGCTATATAATTTCCTTCATTAAATTATTTAATTTTAAAGATCATATTTCAAAATAGAAGCCATTGTTAATTTTCTTTAAGTTTCAATAAATAATGAGTATATACCTTTAAATCGTCTTCTGTTCCTCCAAAGGATATAGTTTCCATGGCGACAAAAATATTATCTTTTGTTATATAAAACATAGGATTTGACAAAATCCCATCTTCTACATACATAGTATAATGCTTGATTTCATTGACACCTAATTCTTTTTTAATGTCATCATAGTCAAATATAGAACTCAAACCCTCAAAATTCTCAAGATTTTCTCTGGCTAAATCATCATAATATTTATCACCGTAGTCCTTTATGGTGATAAATTCAAAACCTTCTGATGGATTTTCTCCAAACGTTCCTGAAGTTTCATAGAAATAACTCTCTTCTATTGAAAACTTTACATCTGTGAAAGTTTCTGTTATTGCTTTTAAGTCATTTTGATATTGTTCTTCACTTATTGCAGGAGATTTGGGCATATATACTACTTCATCAAATGTGTATTCTCCATAAAAATCAGCTATATTTAGAGATGTATTATCTATAGATTTATTAGAATTTGATATCAGGACAATAGCAACCACTATTAAAAAAATAATCGAAACTAACGCCACCCAAAGTTTAGGTTTCTTGTAATTAATCATGTTTTTAATCCTCCTTTTACCTTCCCTTCGCCGAAAGCAAGGGGGCTACCATTTAATATATATCTTCCAGTAGCTAATGATAATAAGGCATTAGCGTAGGATTTTTTAATGTTTTCATTCATTTTTTTCAGTACTTTTTTGTATCAATATATAAATCTATGTCACTGCCATAAATAGCTTTATCTTTTACAGATGAACCAACTAATATTGCCTTATCTACTGGGTAACTCTTTAATATTGGAATCATTTTTTCTTTTGTTGTTTTAATTTAAATAACGCTAGAAGTCATCATAATAAACACCCTTAATTTATTTAACTATAGATCTATTATATCATTAGACAAATAACATTTGTAATTATAGCTTCAATAATATTTTAGGATAAAACTTCAAACCTATTGATTTATCAGAAGCTTCTGCTCGTGTCATTATTATAGCATGTTCCCCATATGCAGGGTCGGGTAAAAATTATAATTTTTGTTTGGTATTTAAAGCTATTTTTATGTTTTAAATATAAATTTAGAGAGAACTAGTTTATTGATTAATTCTCTCTAAGGTTGTTATTTATCTTGTGTAGTCACATTTAATGTTTTTCAGAATTTTTAAAATTTATTCATCTCATTATTTTGATGCGAAGGGTTATACTTGATAGTTAGTCATTTGCTTATTTGGAAAAATAAGACATTAATATTATTCATAGTAAAACATTTAATATAAAATATTATGCAATACGCCGATTAAATTGTATATTTAAATTTTTCTTCAATGCCAATAACTTTTCCGTCTTGAACTTTAATAAAATAAGGTATTGTTTGTTCAGAAAGTGGAATATTATTTAAATTATATTCACCTAGATGTTTAAAAAATTCATCTTTCTTTGTTGTAATATATATCCTATCCCCTTCTGCTTCTGACTCTTCTATGAAATTAAGGTTTATATCAGTAAATTTATAATCTACTTTATCTGCTAATTCATAAGTTATTTTTTCTTGATTTTCATTTATAATCACATATCCATTTGGCATATCGCTTTCATCTAAATCAAGCTCTTCCATTCTTTTTTTATCTTCTATTTTGACAATCTCAACCTGGTCAAAATACAAATTATTATCTTCTATAACTATATATCCTATTAGTACTTCTATTTCATTTTCAGAATCTGTTACTTCAGTTTTACTACATCCTATCAGTGAAAATGATAATACAATAATCAATAAAATAATTGATTTTTTCATAAAA
>NZ_JHVL01000032.1 GCF_000620125.1 Clostridiisalibacter paucivorans DSM 22131
GGTAACAAATATCTTAGATATTACTTAATTGAATCAGCAAACAGTGTAAAAAATCTTGTTCCAGAGTACAAAGAGTATTACTACAAAAAATTTAGTGAAGTTAAAACCCATCAACACAAAAGAGCACTCGCGTTAACATCTCGTAAATTAGTACGCCTGATTTTTAGCTTGCTGACTAAGAATCAAATCTACTCCAATGATAAAGTTGGGGAGATTCAATAAAATATGCTCTTAAATCAAACCTGTTTTTTTGCTGAAAAACCTAGGTTCTATTAAAGTTACCCTTTTTTAATCACTTCTTTTATTTTCTTTTAAAAATTCTCCTTGACATATTACCAGGTTGCTTTTTTATTTGTACAATATATTATTGCAATAAATATGCCTAAGGGTTTTTATAATATTTGTTTAGATATAAAATCAACTTTATATTAATTAATAACTCATACTGGCGTCGATATCATTTTTTTATTTATTAATTTTTCACACAAAAATATTGCTAAAAATTTATCATATGATAAATTTTTAGCAATATTTAAAGTCCCATCTTTTTTATTCTATATTGTAATGTTTGCCTTTTTATTCCTAATATCTTTGAAGCCTCCGATATATTTCCTTTTGTAATTTCTAAAGCCTCTGATATTATTGACTTTTCAAATTCAAGCATTCTTTTATTATAATCCAAATCATCATAGTCTTTCACTTTAATATTCATCATATTTTTTTTCATATAATGTGGTAAATGTTCTAAATTAATTGGATCAACAAATAGAGAATTTAATAATAGATAATTAACTACATTTTTTAACTCCCTTACATTTCCTGGCCAAGGATATTTTCTAAAAAAATCTTTAACTTTAACTGAAATATTTGGTTCCTTAATCTTGATTCTTTTACTTTCTCTTTTTATAAAAATTCTAGTTAAATAATCTATATCTGATTTTCTATCACGCAAAGGGGGGATATTTATATATATAGGACCCAATCTATAAAATAAATCTTCTCTCAATTTTTTGTCTCTCATTAAAGTTTCAGGATTTTCATTAGTAGTACCAATAATTCTAACATTTACATAAATGTCTCTTTTTCCTCCTACCCTTCTAATGCAACCTTCTTCTAAGACTCTTAAAAGTTTTGCTTGCAAAAATATAGGCAAAGAATTTAATTCATCTAGTAATAATGTACCTCCATCAGCCTGCTCAAATAATCCTATTTTTTGAACTGCACCAGTAAAACTTCCTACCTCTGTTCCAAAAAAAATAGATTCCAATAAATTTTCTGGGATAGCTGCACAATTCTGTGCTATAAAAGGCTTATTTTTTCTAGGACTTTTATTATGTATACTCTGGGCTATTATTTCTTTTCCTGTTCCTGTTTCTCCAAAAATTAAAACATTATAATCATAAAGAGCCATATGACTAATCTTTTCTATTAAAAAAGTCATTTCCTTTTCTACAGTTAAAAAATCGCTGAAATTATAGCTATATGAACTTTTCAAATCAAGACGACTTTTTATTTTCATTTCTTTTTTAGCGTCCCGCAAAAGATAAGAAAACAAATCTCCAAAAGAATCTTCCGTTTTAACATATTCTATTGCTCCAATAATTTTTCCATCCTTAAATATTGGGATATTGGTACTAACTAAATAAATCATTTCTCCTTTATTATTAAATCGAATTTTTATTTTATTATTTATACTATTACCTGTTTTTACACAATTAAGCAGTGTACTTGATTTTTCTTCTAAGTCTTCGTGTAATTCCAATATATGCTTCCCACATATTTCATTCTCATTTAAACCTATTATTTTAGCCATTTTACTATTACAATAAATGATTAATCCTTCTATATTAATAACCCTTATACCAATATCTATCGTTTCTATTATGTAAGAGGAAATATTTTTCATATCTATTCCCAAAATAAAAATCAACCCCTTTTTGGATAACAATTATAAGGCTTGCTTACGGATACATGTATATTATATTCTGTAATTACAAAATATAATGAAATTCATGAAATATATACATATTTCTACAAATTATTTGGTTTTCCTCTTATCTTTGACAATAAAGTGTAGATTCGTGGAATAGAATAAAATCCCATCAGATAGAAGACTCTACCTAATGGGATTTTATTAAATCTAAGATATTTACCAATATTATTTATTTTCAAAATACTCTCTTTTCAATTTAACAACAATTCCATTTAATAATAGTAAAGAAATAAGGTTTGGAATTGCCATTAGACCATTTGCAGTATCTGCTAATCCCCATACAAATTCTAACCCTCCTAAAGAACCTATAACTATAAAAATTATCCATAGGATCCTAATTGGTTTAATTGCTTTATATCCAAATAAATAGTCACCTGCCCTTTCACAATAATAGTTGGCAGATATTAAACAAGAATATCCAAATAAAATAGCAGATATTAATACAACATAACTACCTATATTTCCAGGCAAAGTTTTAGAAAATGCTCGCATAGTCAATGCAGGCCCTGATACACCTGTAACCCATTCCCCAGATATTACTATTGCTAATCCAGTAATTGTTCCAATTATTAATGTATCTACAAAGACCTCTATTGTCCCCCATATGCCCTGCTCTACTGGATGATTAACTTGAGCACTACTATGAATAATAGGAGAGCTACCCATACCAGCCTCATTAGAAAACAGTCCCCTGGCTGTACCAATTGTTATCATTCTAGTAATAGTAGCACCAGCAAATCCACCAGTTGCAGAAACTGGGTTAAATGCAGTATAAAATATTTGAATAAATGCATTGGGAATCTTGTCAATATTTAATATCAATACAGCTAATCCAGTGATTATATATATACCTCCCATGAAAGGAGTTAGGAACTGACACACTTCTCCAATTCTTTTAATGCCACCTAAAATAACAATCCCTGCTAATATAGCAAAAACAACCCCTGTAATAATTGGTTTAATTCCCCACTGTTCCTGCAATGACATAGCAATAGTATTAGTGTCAACAATAGCTCCTATTATGAAATAAGAAATAATAACCATAATACTAAAAAAAGTTGCTAGCCATTTTTTCCCTAACCCTTTTTCAATATAATACATAGCTCCACCAGCATAAGCTCCATTTGCCCTTTTTTCTCTGAAGTGAATTCCAAGGGTAACTTCAGCAAATTTTGTAGCCATTCCAAAAATTGCTGCTACCCACATCCAAAATAAAGCACCAGGTCCCCCAATAGATATTGCAGTAGCAACACCCGCAATATTTCCAGTGCCAACAACAGCGGCAATTGAAGTAAATCCTGCCTGCCCCGATGATATATCTCCTTCTTCAGCATCCCCCTTTGAAAATGATTTTACCAATGTGTTTTTAAAAATGTGCTTAAAATTAATCAACTGGAAAAATCCTAGTTTAAAACTTAAAAAGATCCCAGTCCCCACCAATAAAGCAATCATATATGGCCCCCAGACAATGCCATTTAACCAATCATTAACTGCATATACTACATCCATTTATAATTCCTCCTATTTATTATATTTCCCTTAAGTAGTAGTACTCTTAATATACTAATAAGGGTTATATAATAAATATTCGCAATTTATATGCCAACAATCTGAGTTCACATCTTTTTGTTATAAAACCATTTTAAACGTTGATATTTGGCGATTTATTGTTTTCCTAAATAATCATGTTAAATAATTGTCAGAATAAACAGAAATTTATTTCCTACCATTACCGGAAATAAATTTCTGTTTTATTATTTTCTTATTTTATATTCATTAATTTTGTTAGACAAATGACGTGTTGTTATACCCAATTTTTTGGCAGTGACAGATACGTTCCTCTTACTTTCTTTAAATATTTCATTAATATAAAATGCTTCAAATATTTTCCTAGCTTCCTTCAATGATTTACCCATTAATTTTTTTTGATTTAAATCTCTATAAGTATGTATTTTACCCATTGGCAAATAATCTTTTTTTATAACCCCATCTTCAGATAATACTACAAGCCTTTCTATAATATTCTTTAATTCACGAATATTTCCAGGATATTCATATTTATTAAGAAAAAATAATACATCATCATCAATAGTCTTTACCTTCTTTTTCAATTCATTTTCAGTTTTACCAATAAAAAACTCTATTAGTTTAGGTAAGTCTTCTTTTCTTTCCCTTAGAGGCGGAATATTTATTGTAATAGTATTAACCCTATACAACAAATCTTCTCTTAAATGATTTTTATAAATAGCATCTTTTATATCTCTATTTGTGGCTGAAATAAATCTCAAATCTATAGGTATGTTCCTATTGCTTCCTATTCTTTCAATAGATTTTGTATCAATTGCCCTTAACAATTTTATTTGAGTATTTATAGGCATATCCCCTATTTCATCTAAAAATAATGTGCCTCCATCGGCTTCTTCAAATCTTCCTATTCTTTTTTCTGTTGCTCCAGTAAATGCTGCTTTTTCATGTCCAAATAATTCTGATTCCAGTAATCCATCAGAAAAGACATGACAATTAACAGCAACAAAATTATTATCACGTCTTAAGCTTATATTGTGAATATACCTAGCTAGAACTTCTTTACCTGTTCCAGACTCCCCTAAAATCAAAATACTGCTATTACTTAATGCTGCTTTTTGTGCAATATGTATGACTTCTTGAAATTTCTCATTTTTAGTCTCTAATAAAAATTTACCATTCTTTTGCATCTTTTTAAGTATACTATTTTCTTTCTCCAGAACTTTAATCCGTACTAATTTATCTATCTCTAACAACAATGTTTCTGGATTATGACTTTTTATATAATAGCTAAATGCACCCTTTTTCATTGCTTCAACTGCACTTTCAATAGTCCCATATCCCGTTATTACAATGACTTCTATGTCTTTGAATTTCTCTTTGACTTCTTCCAAAAGTTTTAGGCCTGTCATATTTTTCATTTTCAAATCTGTTAATACAAGATCAATTTCTTCATGTTCTAATAATTTCATTGCCTCTTCTCCAGAACTACAAGACTTCACATTGTATCCCTTTTTTGTTAATAAAATTTTATAGACCTCTTGATAGCGAACTTCATCATCTACTACTAAAATAGTAAAATCTTTAGCCATCTATTTTCATCCTCTCTGGTAAATAAATAGTAAATGTAGTTCCTAAGCCAATACTACTTTCTACTTGGATTTCACCCCCTAATTTTTGAACTTCATTATAAACTACATAAAGCCCTAATCCTGTTCCATCTTTATTTTGTTTTGTAGTAAAAAATGGATTGAATATATTCTTAAGATTTTCTTCATTTATACCAATACCATTATCTTTAATTATGATATTAACACCATTATCTTTTGGGTAACAAATTATTTCTATTACTCCATCCTGTTCAATAGCATGTATAGCATTTTCAATTGTGTTAATTAATATATGCTTTAATGATTCTCTATTTGAATGTATCGTTAATAACTCATCACATTTAACATCAAACTTTATACTTCCTATCTCTAATTGAATCTGCTCCAATTCAACAATATTTATAATCATATCCTTTATAAATATTTTCTGTTCATAATCATCTGTCAACCTAGAAAAATTCAATAGATTTGTTATGATATGATCAATCCTACCCACTGATTCTTCAATTATTTCCAATGATTTAATATCTTCTTGATTTAAATTATTCTCTTTCATTAAATAACCATATGTATGTATTAACCCAAGGGGATTTCTTATCTCATGGGCTACCCCTGCCGCCAGTTGACCAATTGCCTCCATCTTATTTCTTTGTGCCAATCTGCCCTCTATTATTCTAAAATCAGTTATATCTTCTATCACAATTAACAGTTTATATGTATTATCAGTAACAAAATCCATAGAAAACACACTAAAGCTATAAGTCCTATTATCCATAGGAATCTCCATATTTTTAATATCATTATCCTTATTAAAAAAAGTATTGATTTCCTGTTCTATTAAATTAAGTATTGGAAATGTTAAATAGTGGGTACCTATTACCTTTGACTTGTCGGAACCGATTAATTTTAAAAAGGGCTTATTACAATTCAATATGATTCCATATTCATCTAAAACTACAACTAATTGATTTAAAGCATTAAATGTAGTTTCCAGCTCTTCTTTACTCTTTCTAATCTCACTATTTCTACTACTAATCTCTTCCTTTAATATCTCAATTAAAATTAACATAACTAATACAATAGCAGCTACTATTACAATAAATAATATACCCCCTATGAACATATTATCTGTCAATATGGTTTTTTCAATTGGGGTAGAAATTCCAAACCATCTCTGTTGTATTTTGGTAACATAATCTATCTTCTTTAAATTTAATATAGCCTTATTGAAGATATTTAATAGATGTGAATCCGCCTTTCTAACAGCTAAAACTACGTCTTGCTCATATATGTATGGATAGATTAAATGTGTTTCATCTTTTAGATTCATTTTAAGTACAAAATAATTAATTACAGGCTCGTCTCCTATTACTCCATTGACAATACCCTTTCTTAATAAAAAAATAGACTCTTCAATATCATCAGTTAATATGTAATTTATTTGAGGAAAATGTTTATCAATATGCTCTCTAGCATAATCTCCTCTTTGTATAGCAACTGTATGTCCAAATAAATCAGAAATCTCTTCTATGGAATTATTCTTACTAGCTACCAATACTACACCTTTAAGCTGATAAATCGGTTTTGAAAAACTATATGCTAACTTTCTCTCATCACTAACAAATATATCGACAATATCTGCTTCCCCATTTTTTAAACCATTTAATGCATTTTCCCATACCGATGGTTTAAAAATAATATCTGCTCCCATCTCTACAGAAAGAGCTGATGCATAATCAATTACTAAACCCCTGTATTGATTATTTTCTTCCTCTATATATGAGAGAGGTGGGGCATTTTCATCAGAAGTAAAAATAATCGTACCCCTGTCTTCAATAATTTTAAACTCATTTTCTGTTATTGGCTTAGACTGAATATAGTATTCATATAAATTTAAATCATATTTTATTTTTGTTAGCTGGTTAAATAACACAATCATAATTAAAAATAATATCAATAAATAAATAGCAGCTCTTTTTTTCATAATAGATCATTGTCCTTTTAAATTATTGAAATATGGCTATTTAGGCTAGTTATATTATATCATATATTCATATTTCAGAATAGTTTGATATATCCATGCCTCTCAATGTTACTTTACAAAAATAGGATAAAAGATTATAATGTATATATAATTTAATAGTAGTAGCTAGGGGAGCTTTTTAGCTGAGAAGGAAAATTCCTGACCCTTTGAACCTGAATTAGTTAGTACTAACGTAGGGAAGCTGTTTATCTTATATTTTGATAGAAAGCTTACCTTTGTGGTAAGCTTTTTTAATTTTTATATCAAAATATAAATTACAAAAATTTTATAAAATATAAGGGGGAAGTACATAATGAATTATACAACTCAAATGGATGCTGCTAAAAAGGGTATTATAACTAAAGAAATGGAAGTAGTGGCACAAAAAGAAAAAATTGATACTCAAAAGCTAATGAAATTAGTTGCCGATGGAAAAGTAGTTATACCAGCAAATAAAAATCATAAATCTTTAGATGCCGAAGGTATAGGGGAAGGATTGAAGACAAAGATAAATGTGAATCTAGGAATTTCTAAAGATTGTTACAATGTAGATGCAGAGATGGAAAAGGTAAAAGTAGCATTAGACATGAATGCAGAAGCAATAATGGATTTAAGTTCATATGGTAAGACCCAGGAGTTTAGACAAAAGCTAGTTGATATGTCTACAGCTGTTGTAGGAACTGTACCTGTATATGATGCTGTGGGATTTTATGATAAGGAACTCAGTGATATAACCTCAGAAGAATTTCTAAAGGTTGTGGAAAGACATGCCAAAGATGGTGTAGATTTTATCACTGTCCATGCAGGAATGAATAGAGAAACTGCTAAGGTCTTCAAAAGAAATCCTAGACTTACTAATATAGTCTCTAGAGGTGGATCATTGATGTACGCATGGATGGAATTAAATAATAAGGAAAATCCATTCTTTGAATACTACGATGAAATGTTAGATATCTGTGCCAAATATGATGTAACATTAAGTTTAGGTGATGCATGTAGACCTGGTAGTATAAATGATTCCACCGATGCAAGCCAAGTAAAAGAATTGATGATATTGGGTGAACTCACTTTAAGGGCTTGGGAAAAAAATGTGCAAGTCATGATAGAAGGTCCAGGACATCTGGCTATAGATGAAATAAAATCAAATATGATTCTAGAGAAAAAACTTTGTCATGGAGCACCTTTTTATGTATTAGGTCCAATAGTTACCGACATTGCCCCTGGATATGACCACATAACCAGTGCAATTGGTGGAGCAATTGCAGCTAGTACTGGAGCTGACTTTCTATGTTATGTTACACCAGCAGAGCATCTTAGATTACCTACACTTGATGATATGAAAGAAGGTATTATTGCTACAAAAATTGCTGCTCATACTGCAGACATTGCCAAAAATGTAAACGGTGCAAGACAATGGGACTATGATATGAGTAAAGCAAGACAAGAATTGGACTGGGATACAATGTTCAAATTAGCTATAGATTCTGAAAAACCTAAAAAATATAGAATGGAATCCATGCCACTACATGAAGATAGTTGTACTATGTGTGGAAAAATGTGTTCAATGAGAAATATGAATAAAATAAAAGAAGGAAAAGATTTAAATATTTTGAGAGAAGATGATTAGAAAAAAGACTTGGGATATAGTTTTATATCCCAAGTCTCTTTTCTATTGACAAATTATTTTGCTTGTTTTAATCTTGCAATCTCTGCCCAATTACTAGCTGTAGCCTCTTCGACCCTGTACATACTTCTCCACTTTTAATGCCACCTATTTTATTTTTTATGCCATTTATTTCATTTTTCACGGCGCCTATTTCACTTTTGATTGGATATAATTCTTCTTTAAGCATCTCTCTAATTGCTGACAATAACTCTTTTTCCATGGTTTAATCGCCTCAATCACAGTATGCCTTCAGATGATTTATAGATTAATAAATGTCTTCTGCTTATTATGTCATAGATATATGTTTGACAACTTATGCCTTTATTTTCCGATCACTATTCTAATCTTTAGATGAATAAATTTTATTTATTAAAAGGGAAACAATTATACCTATTAATGTATCAATTATCCTGTTTAGTCCAAAAAATATGGGAGAAATATCCCCACCATGAGACACTGTTATACTTAAAAAAACCACACAACTAATATAAGTTGACTTTGCAGTTTTGCAATATACATTTGTATATATTATTGGGACCAAGAAAAAACACAATGTCAAATAGTATATGTAACTAAATAATTTAATATTAATAAAATCAGCCAATAAAATAGCTATAAATCCATAGAACCCACCAATCATTGTGCCAATCATTCTATTTTTACCTACTTTTAGACTATTGGCATGAGTATTCTGCATACAAAGTATTGCAGCTATAGCAGAATAAAAAGGTGGTGATTTCCTAATAAAACTTATCAAAAAACATATATATACTGCAATAACTGTCTTAACAACTCGCATACCTATAAATGTTGTTTTTTTGTCCTTGTCTAGTGTGAACTTTTCCATAGCTATGCTCCTAATTTTACATTTTCCCTTATTTTTTGACAAATATGCATCTATAGGATATCAGATTTTACTTATTAATTCTAGAGATAAGTGATAAAATATATCATCATAGTTTTAGAGAATGCAAAAGGTTACTTTTTAGTGGATAATAAAATGGTCAAGAAATACTGAAAAATTAAGCCTGAGATACAATGTCCCAGGCTTAATTTAATGCATTAATTTAATATTGTTTTCTCTTATCATTTTTATATCTACCCCTATAATCTCTGAAACTTCTTTCATTGGCAATCCCATTTTCAAAAGCCTTTTAACCAAATTTATTTTTTTATAGCTTAATCTCCCCTGTTCACTATTTATACTTTTAAAACCTGGTAATTCTTTATCTGATTCTTGATATCTTAAGCTCCTAACCTTAATATTTGTAAACTTTTCCGCCATTTTATCTCCCCCTTGAATTTTTATTCTCAATTACTCATTATCTTTAAACCTTAATATAATCTCCCCAATATTCCCTTTTCTCATAAGTTCAAAGTCCTTTAATTATTTTTACTTATTGTTGTATTAATACTAATAAATTGGTAAAATGTTATCATAAAGTTTGCCCCCACAAACTTTACGATAACTGACTAAGTAATTATTACTAATAAGTTCTTTTTGCTGTTCATAAACCCTGAAACAGCTATGTCTTAATTGTGTTATAAAGTTATATATTTGGTCACCACCTTTCTAAAAATATCTACGCATTGTGCGTCTTTTATTTATATGTTATAACGCATTGTGCGTAAAGTCAAGGAGTTTTTTTATGTTTTCAAGAGAAATATTTTCTAAACGAGTTAAAATGTTGAGATTATCTCACAATCTTAGTCAAATTGAGCTTGCAAAAATTGTTGGTTTTTCATACAGCAGTGCAATTGGAGACATTGAAAGAGGTAGGAGAACAACTCCTATAGATAAAATAGTAGCATTGGCAGACTATTTTGATGTATCTGTTGATTACCTAATAGGTAGAACCGATAATCCAAAGCTCAATAAGTAATCTATTAATCAAAAAAGGCGATGTGGATACTTAAGTATCCACATCGCCTTTTTTGATTGCACTTTATGAGATAACAATTCGAACAATTCACTATACAAACAACAATGATAACCAAGGCACATAGGTAATTATCAAAAGTGCT
Organism: Clostridiisalibacter paucivorans DSM 22131; assembly: GCF_000620125.1. Taxonomy (NCBI): domain Bacteria; kingdom Bacillati; phylum Bacillota; class Tissierellia; order Tissierellales; family Thermohalobacteraceae; genus Clostridiisalibacter; species Clostridiisalibacter paucivorans. The sequence continues at coordinate 10,842 of NZ_JHVL01000032.1, forward strand.
ACAATAGAAGTAACAAAAAATGGTACTATATATGTAAACATACTCTCTAATTTAATCTTTGCAACAGCAGCTCCTACAAAAAGATTACATCCATATGGCGGTGTGCAGAGACCAATTGCCAAATTAACAGCCATAATGACACCAAAATGGACTGGATCAACACCTAAAGACCTAATAGCTGGAAGTAACATTGGAGCCATTATAATAATAGCTGGAACTGTATCCAAAAACAAACCTACTGCTAACAATATCAAATTAATAAGAATTAACACTACATACATATTATCTGAAACACTAGTCAAAAAAGTAGTAATCATCTGAGGTACTTTTTCAAAAGTCATAAAAGTAGAAAAAACTGTTGAATATCCAAGAAGAAAAGATGTAATACCATTAAGAACAGCGGCATCTAAGAGAACTCTATATAAATCCTTCAATTTCATATCTCTATACACAAACAAACTTATTATAGTTGAATAAACAACAGATATACAAGCAGCTTCTGTAGGTGTAAATATTCCTGAATAGATTCCTCCTAGTATTATGACAGGAGAAAGTAGTGCCCATATACCTTCTTTTGTTGCAACCCAAATAAGCTTTGCACGTTTCCTCAAAAGCTCATTAATTGGAACTTTTTTATATTCTCTTTCAGTAGCATGATTATTTTTTAAATCTATATTATTCTTTTTGCATAAAATGATATTCATAACAATATAAACAAGTCCTAATAATATTCCTGGAAGAATCCCTGCTATAAATAGACTTGGTATAGGTGTACCTGTTGTAGCTCCATATAAAACAAAAGAAAGACTAGGAGGAATAATCGGTCCTACTATACCTCCAAAACAAACAAGTGTAGCTGCATAAGATGGATTATATCCCTTTCGTTTCATCTCAGGAATCATCATACCACCTATAGCAGAAGTAGTTGCCATTCCAGACCCTGTTAATGCACCAAAAAACATAGAAGCTAACACAGTCACACAACCAAGGGCACCTGTTACAAAATCAATAATTGCAGAAGCAAAGTCTACTATCCGTCTTGCAATGCCTCCTGTAGACATTATCAATCCTGCTAACATAAAAAATGGTATTGCCATAACAGTAAAAGAACTGATACCAGAGTAACAATACTGTGCACTAATTACCATATTCAAATCTGAACAAAAGATCATAGAAGCCATAGTTGCTCCACCAATTGCAAAACCAACTGGTACACCAACCATTAACATAATAAATAATATAACAAATAATACAACCAACGACATTATATATTCCCTCCTTTCAGCAAATCAAGCCTTTAATCCCTTATTAATTGATGTTATAGAATCTATTATTGATACTAAACAACGAATTATCATTATGCTACAACCTACAACAACTGCTAGATAACCCCAAGACATACTTATCTTTATACCTGCATAATTAACATTTGCCTGACTCATCACAAGACTAACCCCATAGTAGACTGTAATGGAACATATTCCTATTACAATCAATTGGGAGATAATATTGAAAATATGTCCAGGAATAAAGGGCAATTTATCAACTAACATAGTAATTTTGATATGCTCTCCCCTTTTAGCACCTATACTAATTCCAATCCACGATAACCATACAAAAAGAAACTTTCCAAGCTCTTCAGACCAAGAAAGAGAATTATTAAAAACATATCTCATAATAACCTGTAAGAAAATTGCTAAAACCATAGTAGCAAACATAGTAACTAATAAAATTCCCTCTACTCTATCCAGAATAGAAACTATTTTTTTCTTCATAAAGTTATTGCATATGTCATGTCTAGAAAAAATTTATACGACATGACCTGCTCCCTCCTTTCAATAAATTAAAATTCATCTATATAACACGCTTTGTACTTGAATATTCAAGTACAAAGCATTAATAACATTAAACGTTAATATTTTGAATTCATTGTTTAGGAATAGTGTTAAGCCAAGCATCCATTACTTCATCACCTACTTTTTCTCTCCACTTATCATATATAGGTTGTACAGCTTGTACAAAATCTTCTACTTCTTTGGATGTTAACTCTTCTACAGTAGCTCCTTCATTTTTGAAACGTTCAATATATTTCATTTCATTATTTCTTTCTTCTTCTCTTTGCTGTTCACACATTTTATGAACACCATCTTCAAAAATCACTCTTAAATCTTCAGGCATAGAATTAATCCAATCCAAAGAACAAATCACTGGAAATGGTGAACTTGCATGGTTTGTTAAAGTGACATACGGAGCAATCTCATGAAGTGAGAAATCATTAAATACTCCCAATGAATGATCCAATGCATCTATTGTCCCTTGTGAAAGAGAGGTAATTACTTCACCCCAAGCCATAGGTGTTGGATTCCCACCCATTGCTTTCCAAAGTTCAATATTCAGTTCATTTTGTGCTATACGAATCTTCTGCCCATCAAGATCAGTAGCATTATGATAAGTTTTGTCTGTGCTTATTACTTGTCTCATGCCATTATAAAACATATCTAAACAATAATATCCTGAGTCTTCAAGGGTCTTATTGAAAAGTTCTAGACCTCCATTTTCAAAAGTTCCTTCAATCCAGTCCTCATAAGTAGGATACAGATAAGGCAAATCAATACAACTTGAAGCTGGTCCAGCTGCAGATGTAATTACAGAAGAAAGCTCAAATGCAACATCTAATGTACCAAGTTTTGTACCAGCTATTAAATCTGGAGAATCTCCCAATTGACCATCAGGATAAACTTCAATTACAAACTTCCCTGGAGCCTTTTCTTCAAGATATTCGCCGAGCCAAACACTCCAACGATGAGTTGAACGTGTGGATGAATCAGTATGCCCAATTTTCACAACAATTGGTATGTCTTCATTATTAGAAGTTTTTGCTCCTACCGATCTATCTGATTCAGATGATTTACCACAACCCACAGCTAAAGTTAAAACCATTACTACTACAAATATCAATGCTAATAGTTTTTTGATTTTCATATATCTCGTCCTTTCAAATTAATAGTTTTCTAATGTTACTAAATTATGTAATAATAGTATTATTTTAAATATTTCTTTTCAAAATAATTTCTTAGCATTGGATTATCCCTCATAATTTGGAATGTAACGTCTGCATGTCCTGGATAATATCCATTTCCTACTAACATTCTTGTATACTTTCCTATACCTTCAGCACCTAAAGAAGCCTTTGCAAAATTTGTACTCATACTAAAAAAATAAACTAATCCTTCATTGTCTGTAATCAATACTGTTGAAACTTCAGTATCACTAACATTTACAGTATTAATAGTTAAATCTGCTAACCTGTCTCCCATAATTTTTTGATATTTTTGAAGTATCTCAAGTGGATGTTGAGCATTGCCTTGTATTACATAATCAGCTAAACCAAGTTCTTTAACTAATTCACATTGTTCTTTTGAATACTCAATACAAATAACCTTACCAGTTGGTTTAACCCTCTTCTTAGCTTCATGTAAACAAAGAAGTCCAGCTTTACCCGATCCAATTACGACTACTATGTCGTTAGGCTTAGCATTTACAGCAACTTGTGCTGGAGCACCTGCTACATCCATAATGGCTAATGAAAGATTTTCCGAAAGATCTTTAGGAAGTTTTGTATAAATTCCACTTTCAAATAAAACTGCATCAGCCTTTACAAATACTTGATCTGTCTTTATATTTACATCTAAAATTTCATGAATTTTTAATGGGGTTAAAGATAGTGATACTAACGTAGCAATCTTATCCCCTACTTTTAAATCACTTTTTCCTTGAAAATTCTGTCCTATTTGTTTGACTTTACCTATTAAATTTCCCCCTGATTTAGTCACAGGGTCTTGAAACTTTCCCTGAGCTTCAACTATCTCTGTTATAGACTTTTTTATTTCTTCTTTATCACCATTACATTTTGTTCTAATTCTATTAAATGCTGTTGAAGTTGGATTTAATGCAATAACATCAATTAAAATTTCATTTGAACATATTTTAGTAGTATTGTTAACTTTAGCAGCTGATTGAGGTAAAAAACCTTTAGGTTCTAATACTCTATGTCCACCATACGTATTTCCTTTCATATCAATTATCCCCCTATTTAAATTCAATATCATAGTCAGTCTATTGTGAAATTCTATATAACACTCTTTCTTACTTTAGCACCCCCTTTTCTTTATTAATAATACTGTTGCATTAACACAAAAAAGTTGTTTGAATATCTATTTGACTATATTGTCACCACCTTTAAATAATTTTAAACGCATTTTGCGTCATTGTCTATCTATATGATATAACGCATTTTGCGTTAAGTCAAGTAGTTTTTTATATTCAAAAAAGAGAACTAACCTTTTTAACTTGGTTAATTCTCTTTCATCTTCTTTTAAATAGTTACATAATCCCCATATTTTCTAATCATTGATTTCCCTAAATCAGTAATTTCTACTTTTCTTTTAAATAGTCCCTTTTCATTAATATAACCTCTACGATTTAAATGAGAAATCATACTAGACATTTGCAAAGAGGACATATTGTATTCCTTTGGAAATGATCCTATTTTTTCCTTTTCATTAAAGGTTATTTCTAAAAATTTAAGATATTTTTTATTTAGATAATCTTTAACCATTGCTAATTCCTTTTCATCTAATATTGGTAAAGCCTTCTCTCCCTTTTTAGTTATATTAAAAGTAAAAAATTTACTTCCTCTCAATCCTGCTCTTTCTATATATCCACCTTGGTCTAATTTTTCAATTGCTACATTTGATATTCCAGAATCAACCTTTAGCCCATCACTTATATCTGCTAGATATTGATGTCCATTACGAATCATAACTAATACTTCAAGATCAAACTCATCTAATTTTCTTTCCACTCTATTGGATTTATTTGCTCTAATATCCCAATTAGGGTCTCCATAATACTTTGGTTTATCAGTGAAAGTTGCCAATATTCCTACAATTAAAGATACTAGAAATCCAATAATAGCCATATGTGTCCACTTTCCTATTGCAAATATTCCTGTTAATTCAGTTATAGTTAAAATAACCATTGTTATCATACCTATAAGAACTCCCCAAAAAGCTCCTCTAGCATTAAATCTTGGCCAAAATGCCCCTAATAGCAACAATACAGCTGGTGGAGTTAGCCAAGCGTTTGCAAATGCAAACAAATAAGTAGGTCCCCCTGGAAAGAAAGTCATTACCCATGTAACTATAATAATTAACCCCATTGTAAATTTACTGGCCCTCAATGTAGTCTCAGATGATGCTTTCTTATTTATCAGTCTTTTGTAAATATCCCTTGTGGCCATAGATGTTGCTCCCATTGCTGCCGTTGAAGATGTAGATAGAGCAGCAGCTGCAGCACCAACTATAAATAATGAACCTAATATTGGAGTAATTACAGTTGCAATCATTCCATAAGCAGCAGTTTGATCAGCACTTCCTCCAACTAAAGCAAATACCTCTGGCATAGTGACACCAGCATATATGCCGATTATAGATAAAGGTATCATAAATACAATTATTAGATATATTGTTCCAATAGTATATGATTTTCTTGCAATACTTTCATTCCTACATGAAGAAATCTTTAACCAATAATAATTATTTCCCCATACCAAAGCAGTACCAAATAAAAGCATAAATGTTATAACACTTGGATATTTCATTGTCAAACCAGGTAATTGAGCCCCAGATAATCCAGTATTAAACCAGTTCCCCCCTAACCAAGTATTGAAGTATTCAAATCCTCCATACTTATTCATTAATATTAGAGTAAATATAGGAACAGCAATTGTACCAATGGTCACTTGAATAAAATCTGCCACTGATGTTGCCCATAGACCACTCATAGTTGCAAATATTAGAATAACTAAAAATGCAACTGCAGCAATTGCAATTGTCGACCAGCCGGTATATCCTGAAACAATAGCTGATAATGATGACACATTATTCGCTAATATACCACACATACCAATAACAGATGTAACTGCCACAAGTCCTCTTACTTTGCCATTATATCTAATCTGAAAATACTCTGGAAGAGTCTGTGCTCCAGATCTTCTTATAAAATTCGAAAATAAATTAGCATATAAAAATAATCCAAATATAGAATAGATTACACCCCATATTATGCCACCTCTAGCTCCATATAGAACAGAAAATCCAGGTGCTAAAGCTATACTTGTACCAGCAAATCCTATTGCAACAACGGCTACAGTGTTAATAGGAAAACTGATTTCTCTTCCTGCTAATATATAGTCATCTGAATCTGATACCCATTTTTTAGAGATTAGCCCAGAACCGACTAATAACCCAATAAATATAATCGCATATATAGCAAAGGTAATATTAACCATTGATTTAACCTCCTATTTGCTTTTAATTTTTATATATAGTATAATGCTTCTATCTTTATTTTTATAAATTATTTGTTAGAAAGGGATATAAAATCCCTTTCTTTTTTTATTCTTCTACAAAAGCCACAGCCCGTATCCATCCAGCACTGGCCTTTTTTATTTTTATGGGAAAACAGAAAAATTTGCTCCCTATTATAGGTAAAGATTCTAAATTAGTTAATTTTTCTATATGACAATATGCCTTTTCTGCGCCAGCTCTATGGCCTTCCCATATGATACTTTTATCACCAGTTTTATCAAATTCTTCTGCTATTAATGGTAATGGTCTATCCCAGCTCCAAGCATCTGTTCCTACTACTCTGACCCCTTGATTGACAAGCCATAGAGTTGCAGCCTTACTCATTCCACATCCAGAAGATAGGTATCTCTTGCTTCCCCAATACTTGCTAGCTCCAGTATTAACCAATACTATATCTCCAGCCTTTAATGTATATTGTATTTTATTGAAATATTCATCAAAATCTTCAGGTTCAACCTTATATCCGTCAGGCTTATCCCTAAAATCTACAACAACAGCAGACCCATAAAACCAATCTAAAGGTATTTCATCTATTGTCCATGCCTCTTCACCTCCATTCATAGTTGGATAGTAATGATAAGGAGCATCAATATGAGTCCCTCCATGGGTAGAAACTTTAAGAAACTCAACAGCCCATCCATTTCCTTCTGGAAGATCTTCTAATGTAGCATTCCCAAAGTACTCCAACATTTCTTCTGCTGTATCTTTATGGTTTCTATAGTCTATATATGGAATATAATCTGGTGGATCACTAGGTAATCCACTTTCTAATGCAATACTTAAATCTATAATTTTCATTATATATATCCTCCTCTTATTCTAATCCTAATATTTCTCTTGTTTCATCTGGTGTAGCCACTTCATTTCCAACTTCCTTTATTATATTAGCAGCCCGCATCACAAATTGTTTGTTGGATCTTGCCAATTCTTTTTTATTAAATAGTATATTATCTTCCATACCAACTCTTATATGACCACCCAACGCTATAGTTGCTAGCATTATTGGAATATGAGTTTTTCCAATACCAAAAGCCGACCATGTAGAATTAGATGGCAACAATCCCTTCATAAAAACTAAGTTTTCTACAGTAGCTGCAATTCCCCCCGCTGCACCTAAAACAAATTGATAGTGCAAAGGCTCTTTTAATATTCCTTTTTTTACATAATACTTGGCATTATAAATCATTCCTGGATCAAATATTTCAATTTCTGGTTTTATTCCATATTCATTCATTGTTTTCCCTAATTCCTCTAAAAAAGATGGAGAATTTATAAACAAGGAATTATGTTGCCAGTTCATAGAACCACAATCATAAGATGCCATGTCAGGTCTAATTAATTTTAAATGTGATTGTCTTGTTTCATCTGTCGCATTTAGATCACCTGATGTGGTTAGATTAATTATAATATCACATTTATCTTTAATTAAATCTACTGTTTCTTTGAATCTCTCTTTGTCCATAGTACCTTGGCCCTTATCATCTCTCATATGCAGATGAGCAATAGATGCTCCTGCCTCATAGCATTGATACACATCTTCAGCAATTTCTTTTGGTGTTAAAGGTATATTAGGATTGTCTTTTTTAGTTGGCCACGCACCAGTTGGTGCTACTGTTATAATTGTTTTTCCCATATCTTCACTTCCTCCCTAAATTAATCTCTTTCCAGCAGCATAGCTACGCCTTGCCCTCCTCCACAACAGAAGGTTATTAAGCCTAAATTAACATCTCTAAATTCCATCTCATAAACCATTTTTGTCGTCAATATAGCCCCAGTTCCAGCTAATGGATGTCCAAGAGCTATGGCCCCTCCATTAACATTTAATTTATTCTCATTGATTTTAAGTTCTTTGATACATGCTAATGTTTGCGCTGCAAAGGCTTCATTTAATTCAATTAAATCAATATCTTCTAATTTTAGGCCTGTCTTTTCAAGTACCTTTTTAGTTGCAGGTACTGGTCCTATTCCCATTATATTTGGATCTACTCCTACAGCAGTAAATGCTTTATACCTTGCTAAAATCTCATACCCCATAGCTTTAGCCAATTTTTCTTCCATCATAATCACAGCTCCTGCTCCATCACTCATTGGAGAACTATTCCCTGCTGTTACCACTCCATCTTGTTTAAACACTGATTTTAATTTAGCCATAGATTCCAAATTAGCATCATCTCTAATAGTCTCATCTTCATCAATTACAACCTTCTTGTCCCTGTCCAATTGTACTTCAATTGGTAATATCTGTTCCTTAAACTTCCCCTTTTTTCTTGCTAAGGAAGCTTTTTTATGACTATTAACAGAATAGATATCAAGTTCTTCTCTAGTAAGACTGTACAATTGTGCCAAATTTTCTGCTGTAATACCCATACTAGGATTACCAATATGCTCTGGTGAAAGCCTTAATTTCCCATTAAATCTAGGTGGATTAACAGAATAACCTATCTCAGGTTTCAGCATCACATAAGGTCTGCGTGAATCACTCTCTACTCCCCCAGCAATAATCACTTTAGCTTCTCCTAATTGAATCATCATTGCTGCTAAAGCTATTGCATTAAGCGAAGTCCCACATTGCCTATCAACAGTAAGTGCTGGTATGTCTATTGGTAAGCCAGCTTCAAGAGAAACCACTCTTGCAATATTGTTTACATCATGACCCATAAGATTACCAAATATAATCTCATCTACCATATCCAAACTTATACTAACTCTATTGATAACTTCTTTAACAACTTCTGCCCCCATCTTATAAGGTTCTACTGATGCCAATACTCCCCTACATCTTCCCACTGGAGTACGCACAGCGGAAACAATAACTGCATTATTCATACTAACCTCCTTCTGTAAATTTATTTTCATTTATTTAATATTGCAAAACTTATGCCATTTTAAAAAAATAATAATAAGCTTAGAGTTCTAGGCTTTATACCTATATATCTAAGCTTACAAAAACAAAATGTGTAACTATATGTTTACACATTAATGCTTGTTATTTATTTTTCTTCTGATCACAACCTGATTATAAGTAAAGTGTAAACAATAGTTTGCGCAAACTATCATTTACACTTTATAATTTATCTAACTCATACTTTTTTATTTTTTTATATAAAAGAGTCCTAGATATTCCAAGAGTTTTAGCTGCCCGTGTCTTATTTTGATTGCAATCTCTAAGGACCTTAATTATTGTTTCCTTTTCTAAATCCTCCTTGATATCTTTTAGCAATAATTTATTTTTCTTTTGCCCTTTACAACTCTTAACAGTTTTTTTCTTTTCAAAATAATCACAAAAATGACTCCATGATAGAGATTCTCCCCACGACTTATTCATTGCTCTTTCCAATACATTTTGAAGTTCCCTTATATTTCCTGGCCAATTGTATTCTAATCCCATTAATCTAGTTTTTGCTTCATCAGATATTCCAATTACACTCATTCCAAGCTGAAAATTTAATTTGTCTAATAAATTATCCATTATTAGAGGGATATCTTCTTTTCTCTTTCTAAGAGGTGGTATAGTAATTTTTAATACATTAAGCCTATAAAAAAGATCCATTCTAAATTTATTTTTCGCCACTAATTTATCTAAATTTGCATTTGAAGCTGCAATAATTCTAACATCTACAGGTATAGATTTTCCTCCTCCTACTCTTTCTATTTCCCTTTCTTGTAATGCTCTTAATAGTTTAGGTTGTAAAGATAAAGGCATTTGATTAATTTCATCAAAAAATAGGCTACCTCCATTGGCCATTTCAAATCTTCCCTCTTTACCACCTTTTTTAGCTCCTGTAAAAGCCCCTTCTTCATATCCAAAAAACTCCGATTCTAAAAGCTCACTAGGTATAGCTGCACAATTCACTTTAATAAAAGGTTGAGAATATCTATTACTCAAATCATGTATGGCATGAGCAACTAATTCCTTTCCAGTACCTGTTTCTCCTTCTATTAATACACTAGAATTTGATCTAGCAGCATTGACTATTAATTTTTTCATATTTTTTATCTTTACACTATCTCCTATAATATTATCAATTGTATAATCTGCTCCCCTGATTTTTCTTAATTCCTCTTGATAATATTCAATTCTACTAGCCATACTATTTACTTTAAAAGAAAAATCTATTGCTTCTTCCATTCCTTTGAATATAACATGTATAAATCCAGCTACCACTTTACCATCCTTCATAATTGGCAGATAGGTCGAAAAAGCCTTTATTTTTGAAGGGCCTTTAGTTATAATTACATGTCCTGTTACAGATTTTTTTGTCTTTAAAACATAATCAATTTTTGTATCTGGAATAAAGTCTCGAACAGGCTTCCCTTTTATATCTCTTAGCTTTATATTTCCCATCATCTTTGACCATTTGTCATTCACATATAAATATCTCCCCTTAGAATCCGTTATGACAACTCCATCTAAATGCTCTATGATTAATTTAAATACATCTAAGTTAATATCTTCAAAATCACTATTAGTCATAATACCCCCTTATCATACAAATACTAGACTTTTTTATCGATATATCAAATATATTAATAGAAAGAATATTGTTAATAACAAATATTTTCATAATATTACCTCAAATGCTGATTTGCCCAATATTATATATCATATTTATGAAACATTCAACCGACCCAATGCATGGGATAGTGTCAAGTTACTGTAGGTTTTTATGAAATAGAGATTCCCCACATCATTATGAAGTTAAGCTCCAGTCATAGACTTAAGCAATTCTGATAGCCAAGTCCTTTTACCATTATTTAAAATTGTTATATTATTTATTTTTTCATTTGTAGATTTATTAACTGTTTTTTGTATGCTTTGTTTGCTTAATTTACTTAATCTTAATTCCTTTTGTTCTTCTTTTCACTTGTTAATGATTAAATCATATACATCTCCACCATTAGCTTTAAATACTCTAAGTCTAGACATTTGATCTACACCTGTTTTGCTCCAAGCTCGTGGTCTAGAGCTTAGCCTATCGGCTAATATATGGCTTATATGACCTTCAGCACTGCAACCTATATAATCCTTATTATACTGATTTTTTATACCTTCCCATTGGTTCATTATATATCTTCTAGAATCTTTTATTGCATTTATTTTTGTTTGTAACTTAGTTTCTTCAATGATAACTCTAAATAAATCAAGTACACTTTTTTTATCTAATTTATTTATATAATGCCACATAATAGGTGTTGTATAAGGTAAGTGAGCTGTGGCTATCTTTATATATTTAGATAAATGAAATCTATCTAGTACAAAGATACTTCCTTTAATCCATCCTACACCATTCTTTATCCACTTAGCTCCATCTCCTGATAAATAGATTTTCTCTATTTTTTCCATGTCATAAGCTTCTTCTAAATAATTGGCTACTTCTATCCATAAATCAGCACTATGAGAATAAACACCACTAAAATACCTTACATTTTGAAGTCTATATCTATCTTTATTAACAGCTTTTTTACCTTCATGCACATATACTAACTTTGGCTCAATATTTTTTCCAGATTGAAGTGCTACATGATCCTCATCAGCTTCAATATATAAAGTTTTAACTACTTTCTTTTTTTCAGTTATCTTAACACTATCATTTGGTATATCTCCTAGCTCTCTAATAGTATTCATGACTGTTTGATTAGTTAGATCAATAGAGTCAACAGCTATTTGACCACTTTTTCTATAAGAAGATTCTATGGCTTCATCCACAAGCTTCGCTTTTAAAGAAGAATCTAATCTATCATGTATATCTATTCCCAATCTTTGATCTGATAAATATTTATATTCACCAGTTTTCTTATTTTTATAGTAGGTTCTTTTATAATTAACTTCACCAAATATTGTAGCTATAGTTTTTCTGTCTGCTTTTCTCTGAACAGTCCATTTTTCTTTTCTTAAATTATCCTGTTTTACTAAAGAATCCACTGTTTCCAACGCTTTTTGTACTATCTGTACGCCTATATCATCAAGTATTTTTTCAGTATTTAAAATAAATTCCGATATATCTTTATGGTTTGCCAAAGTATTAATTAAATTTTCTTTTGTTTCATTGATGATTTTTTGTGAAATTTCATGTATAATAGTTTCCAAGAGAGTTCCTCCTTTGATGTTGGTTTTGGCACTTACATCATAACATATGGAGGAACTTTCTTTTTTATTTTTTGAAATTTTACCTACAATAATTTTACTCTAAGAATGCATGGTTTGTTCTTCCAGTTATAACTGTTGTATTTATAAATATATTTGATCCAATTATTATAACTTATTTCATGAATCTATTTAGTTAGTTCTATTATACGTATACTAGTCTAACCAAATACCCATATATAAAAGGTGGCGGCAAAATGAACCGTCACCTTATCTAATTAATATAGTGTCAATAATAAAGTTTAAAAGTGAGCCTGACCCCATAGCTTTTATATTGTACTGCCTGCTATGACCATCTTCATTACTTCTGATGTTCCTTCATAAATTTCTGTTATTTTAGCATCTCTCATCATTCTTTCCACAGGATAATCTTTTATATAGCCATATCCTCCATGTAATTGTACTGCTTTACTTGTTGTAAACACTGCTGTTTCGGATGCGAATAGTTTGGCCATTGCTGCATCTTTTGAATAATTTTGTCCTGCATATTTTTTAGATGCAGCTTTATATACTAACAGTCTTGAAGCATTAATCTTAGTTTCCATTTCTGATATATACCACTGTAACCCTTGAAATCTAGATAGAGGTTTCCCAAATTGTTCCCTCTCCTTTATATACTTTATGGATTCATCTAATGCCGATTGTGCTATGCCCAATGCTTGGGCTGCTATTCCTATCCGTCCTCCATCTAGGCAATTCATAGCTATGGCAAACCCTTTTCCCTCTTTTCCCAATAAATTTTCTTTAGGCACTTTTACATTGTCAAAGAATAACTCTCCCACTGGCACTGCTGTTATACCCATTTTATCTTCTATTTTCCCCACAGAAAATCCCTCTGTATCAGCATCTACTATCAAAGCAGTTATACCCCTCAATCCCTTTTCTGGATACTGCATGGCAAATACTATAGCTATATCTGCATAATTACAATTTGTTATGAAGCATTTTTGACCATTTAATATATAATAGTCTTTTTCTGATTTTATCCTACTAGATTGACTTGCAGCATCAGAGCCTGCATTTGGTTCTGTTAATGCAAAACAACAGCCAATCTTGCCCTGACACATGGGTTTCAAGTACTTTTGCTTTTGTTCCTCCGTTCCAAATTTTAAGATAGGATATGTGTATAGAGAATTATAACCTGAGCATAAAAGTCCCACCGCAGCACTTTTTCTAGATAATTCTTCTACAGCTATGGCATATGCCAAATCATCTCCCCCACTTCCGCCATATTTTGTGGGTACTGATATACTTAATAGCCCATATCTTGCCATATCATCTACTATCTTTTTTGGATATGCCCTGGTTTCATCTATTTCTGATGCTATGGGTTCCACTTCTTTTTCTGCAAATGCTTTAACCACTCTCTGTACCATTTTTTGTTCTGGTGTTAAATTGAAGTTCATAAAATATTTCCCCCCTTATAATCCAATCTTGAATAGAGAGATTATAGTTTAAAATATTAGGCCATTTTCCTTAGCATCATTCATTAATTGTTCTCTAAACTGTGGATGTGCCACTTTAATCAATGCCTCTACCCTTTGAGCAATACTCTTACCCCTTAAATCTGCAACACCATACTCTGTTACTATATATTGTGTATCTGTCCTTGGCGTAGTTATTACTGCCCCTGGGGGTAATGCTGCATTAATTCTAGATACCAATGTTCCATCTTTTTTCTTTGCTGTAGATTTAAATGCTAGGAAAGACTTTCCTCCATTGGATAATACAGCTCCCCTTACGAAGTCCAATTGTCCTCCTGTACCACTAAATTGCTTAAACCCTAGAGACTCTGAGCATGCTTGACCTGTTAAATCACACATTAGAGCATTGTTTATAGATATGAATTTGTCATTCTTTGCTATAATCTCTGGTGCAGCTATATAGGATATGGGATAACTTTTTACCATATCATTTTTATTCATAAAATCATATAGTTTTTGAGAACCTATGGCAAAACTACATGTAATCTCTCCTGGATGTATGGTCTTTTTGCTGCCATTTATTACTCCCTTTTCGGTCAAAGTAACCATAGAATCTGTAAGCATCTCTGTATGTACTCCTAGATCTTTATGGTTTTCTAGAAAAAATCCCACTGCATTTGCTACCCCACCAAGGCCTATTTGTACTGTTGAACCGTTTTCTATCCTTTCTACTATATGAGAGGCTATTTTTTTCTCTAACTCTGTTACTGGAGGTTGAGGTAATTCTGCTAATTTATGGTCTGCTTCACATATATAATCAACATCTTTAACATTTATGAAAGATTCCTTTTCGCATCCATATACATATGATGTCTCCTTATTTACTTGTACTATAACTGTTTCTGCAAGTTCCACTGCAGTATCATTGCAAAATGCACCTACAGGTCCATAGCTCATATTGCCTTGTTCATCTGGTGGAGATACTTCAATAAGCAGTACATTAGGTTTTATTACATTTCTAGTTAACCAATCGGTATGAGAAAATTGATAAGATGTATATTCTACATTTCCCATTGGATAATATTTTCTTTCAAATGGTCCCATAAATGTTGTAAAATGATGTATATGTCCCTTGTATTCTGGTTTTAGGTAATCAAAGGGATATAGTATAAGACATGTATACATAGTTACATTTTCCAATTCTTTGTATCTTTTGGTGATTGCATTTATAATATCTCTAGGTGCACTGGCACATGGTGGATACCATATTCTGTCATTTGATTTTATCACAGATGCTGCCTCTTCTAATGATACTAATCTACTTTTATATTCATCTTTCCAATTCATAATACTCCCCCTCTATTTTGTTAATATTCTGAAAATATCTTGTTTTTTATAGATTATTTGCCTTTAAAGACAGGAGCTCTCTTTTCCATAAATGCCTTTACACCCTCTTTATGATCTGCTGTTTTCATGCATATAGTTTGAAGATCTGCCTCCAATTCTGTTGCTGTATCTAAGTCTAAGTCTCCACTTTTGTTTATTACTTTTTTCATTAAAGATAGAGAGATTGGTGCTGATCTTACTAATCTTTTGGCAAATTTATATGTCTCTTCCCTTAGTGTCTCATCGGGAAATACTTTGTTTACTACTCCTAAATCCAGTGCTGTTTTAGCATCAATCAAATCTCCTGTAAACATTAACTCTTTGGCTTTGTGGGTCCCAACTGCCTTTGGTAAGAGGAACATACCTGCACAATCAGGCACTAGTCCTACTTTAGCAAAACTTTGGCCAAACCTAGACGATTCTGCACAATAGACGATGTCACATGCCAGTGCTAAATTAAACCCTGCACCTGCAGCTACACCATTTACCATAGCTATTACAGGCTTATCCATAGTTATAACAAGGGATGCTATATTACCTGCTTTACTAATAAACTTTCGTGCACATATGGGATCTTCTATTGATACCAAATAATTCAAATCTCCCCCTGCACTAAATGCCTTACCATTACCAGTAAGTACTACTACCCTTATTTCATCATCTTTCTTTACCTTTTCTAATGTTTCTGTCAAGTCATCTACTAATTCATCATTCAGTGAATTAAGTGCTTTAGGTCTATCCAATGTAATAGTTGCAATAGCATCTTTAACCTCTAGCAATACTGTTTTTTGTGACAAATTTAACACCTCCAATTATATTTATACATATCCATAGGTATGTCTCTAATATTAATATGCTTACAATTCTATTAATATGAAAAAAGAGAGGGAAATAACATAATGAAAAAATGTTATTTCCCTCTCTTTTTTTAAACTAATTAGTCTTATTTTCCATAATATTTTATTAGTTTTTTGAAGTAAAACTAATCTTAACAATTCCTAAAAATCAACTTCATTTGGAAATAGAATTTTAAGATAATTTCTTCTAGAATATAAAATACGATAGATTGATACAAACTCGTTGTCTATTTTATAAAATACAATATAGTTTCCCGATACTAAATACCTAAAATCTGTTTTTGCATTTATCTTTGTTGATAAATCTACTCCCATCATCGGAAACTCTTTTAATCGCTCATAACTTTCAAAGATCTTTCTTATAATATTTATTGCAGCTTTTGGACTTTCTAATTCTTTTGTTATATAATCTCTAATCTCTATCAAGTCTTCAGTTGCCATGGGATTTATTCTCAGTTTATGCATTAAATTAAACTCCCAGTTTTTCTTTCACCTGATCTTCTGTCATCCAATCATCATCTATTTTAATTCGATTTTCAGCTTCTATAAGTTTAGATAGCAATTTTATAGTAGCTTGATTTTTCTCATATTCTTTGATATCTAAGATTGCAAATCTCCCTCTACCATTCTTCGTCAAAAAAACCGGAGAACCAACTACTATATCTTTTAGTACATCGTTATAATTCCTTAAGTCTGAAACAGGTTTTATATTAGGCATAATTATCAACTCCTTCGTTAATATTATATCCTTATTTTACTTAAAATTCAACGTAATATATTATACAAATTTCAAATTTAATATTATGGAAAAACAAGTCAATATCTTATCTCACATCTGTTTTGTCTTATATTCAAGATATACCTTATCACCTATTTGATATTCTTTTGTTGATTTATTTGTAACTTGTGCTTCAATTATATTATTTTCTACATTTATTTTGTATTTTATATATGGCCCTAAAAATATCTTTTCTTCTATTTTGCCTATTATTTTGCCTTTCACATCTCCATTATAATCTGTGATATCTATCATTTCAGGTCTTACAAAGCTTATATTTCCATTCTCATCTTTTATTGTATTAGAATTACCTATAAAGTCTAATACAAATGGTGTCTTGGGGTTTTCATAGATTTCTCTGGCAGTTCCCAATTGCTCTAGCATCCCTTCATTCATGATACCGATTTTATCACCCATGGTTAGTGCTTCTTCTTGGTCATGGGTTACAAATACCATGGTTATGCCAAATTTCCTTTGAATATTCTTTATTTCTTCTCTCATTTTTATACGTAGCTTTGCATCTAAATTTGATAGTGGTTCATCTAACAACAACACCTTAGGATTTACAATAAGGGACCTGGCCAATGCCACCCTTTGTTGTTGACCACCACTTAACTGATGTATTCTTTTATTTTTGTATGTGCTGAGTCCTACAAGCTCTAAATACTCTTCACCCTTTGTTTTAGCTTTTTTCCTTTTAATCCGTTGAAATTTCAACCCATATATTACATTTTCCAATACAGTCATATGTGGAAATAGAGCATAGGACTGAAATACTGTAGACACAGGTCTTTTGTCTGGAGGCATTTTACTTACATCTTGACCATCTATCCATATCTTTCCCTCATCTGGAATCAAAAAACCTCCTATCATCTTTAGGGTAGTAGTCTTGCCACAACCACTGGGCCCTAATAGACATAGTAGTTCTCCCTTTTCTACCCCTATATTCAAATCATTTACTGCAACTAAATCCTCAAAAGATTTTCTCAAGTGTTCAATTTCTAAAAACATTTTTCCCCTCCAGTACAAATTTTGAAAAAGTTATATTTACAGCTAATGTAATTAAGATAATAGTCACAGCAATTGCTGAACCAACTCCATAATTCCCACTCTGAATAGCATCAAACATCTCAATGGTAGCCAGTTTTTTCCCTGGATATATCAAAAATATTATAGAACCAATAGTAGTCATAGTAGCAGTAAAATTATTTATAAATGAAACTAATAGGGCCGATCTAGACATAGGGATTATAATATCCTTTAGCACAAAGAAGTCTTGTCCTCCTAAATCCTTTGCTGCCTGTTCTATTTGGGGATTTATCTGAGATAACACAGCACTATTTATTTTGGTAGACATAGGTAATTGCTTAAATAACACATTGAATATAACTATAAGTGCAGTACCAGTCAATTCCAATGGATAATCATTAAATGCCAAAATATATCCTATACCAAAAAATGTACCTGGTATTATATATGGTATAGTAGCAATGAAGTCTATGCCTTTCATTATCTTTATCCTTCTTATCTCTAGATAATAGGCTATCAATGAACCTATTAGACTTCCACCTATTGCTGCAATAAGTGCATATAATATACTTCTCAAGAAGCTTTTTCCACTATATATCCTCATATTCTGGATATTTTCCAGTGAAAAATACATATTTCCCGATCTATATTTTGTAAAAGCTGAAACAAATATGGATATGTATTGTAACAACATTATAGTCAAGAAAAAGTAGGTAATTATTTTTATGAATTTACCTAGAAAATCATCTATGGTCATCTCATCTTCTTCTGTGAAACCTACCAATGCATTGGTAGAAGCCATATTTGTCCTAGCCATAAAAACCCTGTAAAAGAGAAATGCAATAATAGCTGGTACAAATATCAGAACACTTATGGCCGATGCAGCATTTAAATCGGCATAGGCTATAACATCTAAATATGCCTGGGTTGCCAATACATTAAATGCGCCCCCTATAATAGTAGGTGTTCCAAAATCTGAAAGGGACCTAACAAATGTAAGTAATGCTACAACCAATATACCTGGTTTCATCAAAGGCAATACAATCTTTCTCACTGTGTATGAAGAGCTTGCCCCTAAATCTAGAGAAGATTTTATGAAGTTCTTATCTATACCATTTATAACCCCTACCAAAATCAATGCACTTAGAGAAGTAAATCCCAGGGATTGCATGGCCACTATCCCCTGCCATCCATAGGTATTCATGGTCAGTCCCAATATATTGTGGATTATAAATCCCCTCCTCCCAAATAAGGTTATATATGCCAATGATGACACAAATGGAGGTGATATCATAGTCAACATAAGGACTAAAAGAAGCACCTTTCTAATCCTTTTGCCACTAAAACTTATATACAAAGATATACATACCGACATAAAAGTAGATATAACTGTAGTCAATATGGCTACAAATATACTGTTATAAAACAATTTTGTACTCTTATTGAATAAATTCATATATATATCCAGTGTTAATTTGCCATCCACTATAAAACTTTCCATTATAACCGATGCTATGGGATAAAGTATAAATGTCATAACCAAAGATATAACAGCCACTAATATTAATTTGTCCAATATATTATAAAAATGGGTACCTAATAAATTAGATACCCTCTTAGTCTTTATCATCATACTTATTTGTCTCCTACTAATTCACTCCATTTATTGAGTATAGTCTCCCTATCATTACCAAAAGAACTTAAATCCAATTCTAATAGCGTGTCTTTTGGCACTCCTAATTCTAGCCCTTGTACATCAGGTTTGACCATCATAGCACTATCTTTTCCATCTAGTTTGGCTAGTTCAGATTGAACATCCTTAGTAAATATCCAGTCCATGAATAATTTTGCTGCTTCAAGATTTTCAGCATTTTTAAATATTGCCATTCCCTCTGGCACCCATGGTATACCGTCTTCTGGATAAACAACTGTCATATTTCTTTCCTCTTGCAAATCAAATATTCCCTTATCTATATAGGTTATACCTATAGCTACTTCTCCTTCTACAGCCTTAAGTTGAGGATCTTTACCCCTTTTTCCATAGTAAGGGATATTCTTATCTAGTTCTTCAAAGAATTTCCACCCTGCTTCTTCTCCCATGGATTGTAACAGACCATTAACTACTGCATAATTTGTTCCTGATATTGCTGGGTTAGACATGATTATTTCATCTTTATATTTTGGATCAGTTAGATCTTTCCAATTTTTAGGCATGGGAAGATCATTTTCTTCTAATACTTCATTATTTCCTATAAATCCTACTATAGTCATACCCTTTGCTACCCAATATCCCTCACTATCCTTGTATTGATCTGGGATATCTTCTGTCTGTGGTGATTTGTAGGACTCTAAAAGCCCCTCTTCTTTAGCTTGCATAAATGCGTCCAGTCCACCACCGAACCAAAAATCTGCCATTGGTTTTCCGCCTTCAGCCTTTGTTCTAGATAGTAACTCCCCTGAAGACATACTTACAAATTCTACTTTTATACCTGTTTTATCAGTGAATTTGTCAAATAACTCCTTATAGCTTTCAGATGTAGCTACTATCCTTAGAGTTGTTCCTTCTAAGGCCTTTGCTCCATCTTCTTCTGTATTTTCTACTGGATTGCTTTCTTCATTACTTTCACTATTTTCAGTTTCAGTATTGCCACAGGCTGCCAAACTTAATATCATAGTCAAAACTAAAAATAATGCTACTACTGACTTAAATCGCTTCACTTACAACCCCTCCATTTCTAATTTGTCTATAAGATTATATCATTGAAACAAGATTAATATGGCAATTATAGAAATTCCTTATAGTATATTTTTTAATATTATTTTTTTCTATAGTACAACATATATGGATATTTCTGTGTTAGAATTCCAATATAATATTATCTGGAGGTAATGATATGATTATTGATACCCATCTACATGAAAGTAAATACTCCCCCGACAGTCACCTATCCCTTACAGAGGCCATAGAAACTGCTAAGTCTTTAGGACTTGATGGTATATGTGTAACTGACCACGACAATAATTATTTAAAAAATGATATAGGTACATCTAAAAAGATAGATGATATATTAGTTATTGTAGGGGCAGAAATACTCACATTTGAAGGAGATATATTAGTTTTTGGATTAGATAAAGTGCCTAAAGATATGGTTCATGCTGAAGAATTGTTAGAAATAGTAAAAAGGAATCATGGAGTGGCTATAAGTGCCCACCCTTTTAGAAATAACAATAGAGGATTAGGGGAATATATCAGAAATGTAAAAGATAATCTCCATGGAATAGAGGCATTTAATGGCAGCACACTCCCCCATCACAACCTATACGCATATGCCTTGGCCACAGAACTTGGTATCCCCTGTCTCGGAGCAGGTGACGCCCATCTATATAAGCAGGTAGGAAAATATGCAACTTATTTTAATGATTCCATTAGAGATGAAAAAGATTTTATCGATGCCATTAAAACAAAAGACTTTTGTCCAGTCATAAGAAAAAATGAACAGTTCGAAAAAATAGACATATATAAAACTCCCTTCTGATTTAGTTGCTATCAGAAAGGAGCTATTTTTTTACTTGCTCTATTAAGTTTAAAAATGAGCCTGACCCTATTTGAGTTTTATTTTAATCTGAAAGATTAGCCTTTAATGTTTCAATCTGTTCATCTGTCATACCACCTGACACAAGATAGTCGTATGCAGCTGCCGCTAAATCTATATTATCTAAATCCTCAGTATTTCCAATAACCTTAAGCATCGACAATACATCTTGAGAAATCAACTTATACTGATCAGTTCCTTCTTTAACTCCATAATAATTAATATAGCTTTGCATATAGTCTTCAACAATCTCATCCTTAGATGCACCCATCAAAGATTCAATCAATGCTGCAAAAAAACCTGCACGATCTTTGCCTTCAGTACAATGGAAGATATAAGGTGCCTTATTCTCTGACATAAACACAAGACCTTTAACAACATTTGCCTTAAACTCATCATTGGCATATGCAATGCTCATATTCAAAGGCAATACATTGTTATTTTTGTAAAGCTTTGCATAATATGGAGAGGCAAAATCATCTGCTGCTAGATAAGTATTAATATTGTCATCTGAATCCGCAAGATTAACAACTGTATTTACATTGGCTTTCTTCATAAGTTTATCAGAATAAGAAGCACGACCAAGCTCATTATTTATTGGGCTTGAACTACGGTAAAGTACCCCTTTGGCTATATCACCTACAGTAATATTACGGAAATTAGCAAACACCTCATCAGAAGAATACTCTTCACGATTATTTGTACGCTCTAATTTACGAATCTCATATTGAAGAAGATAATCTCCAGGATCAGTAAGCATAATAGTTGCCTTATCCCCAACTTCCACATTAGCAACCTCGTTTAACTTTCCATAGTTTATACAAACTGCAATATTAGTATGTCCTGGATAAGCACGCACTAGTGGACTACCATTGTCTACATAGTAGCCATCTAAAAATGGTGCTTCAAGTACAAAACCATTATCAAATATAGCTGTTACCATATCACCTTTTTCAAAACCTAATTTATAGAAATCTTCAATCAAAATATCTGTTGATGCATGGCCATATTTTTCTATTTCAGTAACTTTAGCTTCTACATTTGGAGTCTTATACATAGAATCAGCGGAAAGCTTAGTCTTAAGAACTGTAATCTCATCGGAAGTCATACCTATTGTTTCTAAATAATTTTCTGCAGCTTCTGCAAGGTCAACATCTGAGATGTCAGTTCCCTTTTCATATCCACAGACAATTGTAGTCAATGAGGATATGATATTACTATTTGCTATTGATGTATATTGTTCGCTGTCTTTTTCAACTTTATAATAGTTTTCGTAGGTAGTCATATAATCATCCACTACTTCATCAAGCTCTGCACCCATAAGAGATTCTAATAAAGCACTCACAAACCCTGCACGGTCTTTCCCCTCTGTACAATGAATAAGGTATGGTCCCTCATTCTTACTTAGGAATCGTAGTCCGTCGGCTAATTTTGTTCCAAAATCCTCTCCTGCAATATCAACACCCATATCCAAGTACTTTACCTTCCCTGTATCATAAAGTGATTTGTAATAATCAGAGGTAAAATCATCTGATGCAATATAACCTTCAATTTCTTCTTGAGAATCAGCCAAATTTAATACTGTCTGTACTCCTACCGCCTCAGCTAATGCATCGGAATAAGCTGCACGGCCTAATTCATTATTTATAGGACTGCTACTCCTATATAGAACAGCTGGTTTGATTCCAGTAGTGGCAATACTACGGAAATTTGCAAATATTGAATCTGCTGTATAGTCAGAACGTAGATTGGTTCGTTCCAATTGATGAAGCAGGTATTCTGAAAGATAACCTTCTTTTTCTAATAGGGAAAATGTTACCTCATCACCCACTTCTGCATTGTATGTAGTAGAAAAATTACCCATATTGATTGCAACAACCAACAAATTTTCTTCCTGGTCATCACGTACAACAAGACTTCCTGTGTCTACATCACTATAGGATGTACAGAAAGGTATTTCAAGTACATTATCTCCAACTGTAACCTTTAGCATATCACCTAATTCATAACCCGCATCATATAGAGCATCAGGTTTAACATCCATTGTAAGATTACCATACTTTTGTACCTCTACAACGGTCCCCAATACATCATCATAAGTATCTACCGCATTAGCAGCAATAGGCAGTGAAAATGCCATGGCTAAAACCAAAAGCAATGAAATAATTCTCTTTACCTGTCTCATATTTCTCCTCCTTTTAATATTGTTTAATAATCTCACCTGTACTAAAATATAAGGTTCGAGAGCCACTTATATTATACTATGTTTTCATTATTATTTCCATAATAGTCCAATAATTCCGATATTTATTCCCTCTCTTTATTACCCTTCTTATATATTCTAAAATTCAAAAGCAATGGCGGTTTTCATTTATGCCTCATAAAGTTTAAAAGTGAGCCTAACCCTATTTAATTATTTTTTCTATAAAAATCTTAATTTATCTAAATAAATTCATATAAATATTATGGTATACTACCAGATAATGATAATCATTATCACAGCATAATTAAATTTATAGGAGGAATAAGTTATGGTTTTATCAAGATGTAAAAATATAAGAAGATATAGAATTAAGTCATTACCTAAG
The DNA here is from genome assembly GCF_000620125.1 of Clostridiisalibacter paucivorans DSM 22131. Lineage (NCBI taxonomy): Bacteria > Bacillati > Bacillota > Tissierellia > Tissierellales > Thermohalobacteraceae > Clostridiisalibacter > Clostridiisalibacter paucivorans. The sequence continues at coordinate 35,073 of NZ_JHVL01000032.1, forward strand.
ATGCATTTATTAAAGGTTCTTGGTGTAAGAGAAGGGATTGACCTTACCTTTCAAAGCAAACAACCCTTGGGTGGGCCTATTGTAGTAAAAGTAGGTAGTAGAAGTATAGCCATAGCAAAGGACATCGCAAAAGACATCGTTGTGGAGGAGGTAGTTTAATATTGTCTTGTCATAAAAGTAAACATAAAGAGATTTCTGTTGATGGAAAAACCAAGATACTTCTCATGGGTAATCCCAATGTGGGAAAAAGTGTGATCTTTTCCAAACTAACAGGAGTAAATGTAGACAGCTCCAACTATACAGGTACTACTGTGGATTATACCATAGGGGATTTTAACTTTAGAAATGAAAAGGGAGTAATTATAGATGTGCCTGGCACATATTCCTTAGAGGCCACTTCAGAAGCTGAAAAAGTTGCAGTCTCGTTATTGGAAGAAAATGCAGATGTCATAATATGTGTTTTAGATGCAACACATTTAGACAGGAATTTAGATTTAGCATTTCAATTAAAAGAGTACTCCACCCCAATAATATATTGTCTAAACCTAATAGATGTAGCGGAAAGACAAGGTATAAAAATAGATTCAGATAAACTATCGGAAGAATTAAATGCACCAGTAATTCCTACTGTGGCCATCAAAAATATTGGGCTAATGGATTTATTAACTACATCCATGGATTTAAAGGACAAGGAAACAACTCCAGTTCCTAAAATGGAAGAAAATCTTAGATGGAAAAAGATAAATGAGGTAATAAACAAGGTGCAGACAAATACAGAAAAGAAACCTAGCTTTGTAGATAAATTAGAACACTGGACCGTTAAGCCTTGGCCAGGGATTCCAATTTCTGTACTTATATTAATTATATCTTTGGGAGTTGTTATAGGTGGAGGTAAGGCCCTTAGAGCAGTTATATTATTGCCCTTATTAAATAAAGTAACTATACCCTTTTTAACTACTATAGTCTCAATGATTATACCTGCTGGTATATTTAGAAACCTATTAGTTGGAGAATATGGTATGTTGATAATAGGTATAGAGTGGCCATTTGCACTAATTCTTCCCTATGTGCTTTTATTTTATATTGTATTTTCTTTTTTAGAAGACAGTGGATATTTACCTAGAATAGGCGTACTTGCTGATGGAATACTTAGAAAAATAGGTATCCAAGGTGGAAATATTATCCCATTAATGATGGGGTATGGATGTGCAGTTCCATCCATTATATCTACAAGAGCAGCAAATACATACAAGGAAAGAATAATGGTGGCTTCTTTAGTATCTTTAGCAATTCCTTGCGTTTCACAAACAGGAGCTTTTATTGCTTTACTAGGTGATAGATCCCCTTTAGCCCTTGTAATGGTGTATATTACTTCTTTGATAGTAATATTGATAGCAGGAATAGTCATGAACAAGGTAATCCCTGGTAGAAGTCAACCTATGCTACTCGAAGTACCAAATCTATTATGGCCAGATAGAACTGCTTTCTTTAAAAAATTGAAACTAAGGATGAAACATTTCTTTATAGAAGCAAGAGGGGCTATGATGATTGGTATTGCCATTGCAGCTATAATAGTTGAGACAGGGATGCTTCAAGGATTTAGTAATATGGTATCTCCTCTAGTTGAAGAGTGGTTAGGTCTTCCACGGGAGGCTAGTCTATTTTTGATATTAGGCATTGTTAGAAGAGAATTTGCAGCTTTGCCATTATTAGAGTTAGATTTAAGTGTATTTCAGTTATTTGTTGGTTCTATAGTAGCACTGTTTTATCTTCCATGTATATCTGTATTTGGAATATTAATAAAAGAATTCTCTCTAAAATCAGCATTGATGATAGGGGTAGGAACTACTCTTGTGGCATTCTTACTTGGAGGATCTATAAAACAAATTGGAAATTTAGTAATATCTTTATTTTAGAGGTGTAAATATGATAAGAGCTTGGACAAAATGGATGGAAAAAAGAATATCTAATTCAAATTTCTTTATTGATATGTATGAATTATATTATAAAAATGTAGTTAAAAATGAAATTAGATTAGCTAGAGTAGAAGATAAGGATAATATACTTTGTATTGGTGGAGGTGCAGTACCATGTACTGCCCTTCAAATGGCCATGGAAACAGGAGCTAAGGTTCATGTAATAGATATAGATCCTATAGCAGTATACAATGCTAAAAACCTGATTAACAAAAAAGGTCTAAGTCATAGGATTCAAGTATCCAATAAAAATGGACAAGAAATAGATATAAGAGATTATGATGTCATTCATGTCGCACTACAAGTAAGTCCAAAAGAAAAGGTTTTGGAAAACTTATGGAAAAAAGCAAGAAAAGGGACAAAAATAGTAGTGAGAATGCCTAAAAAAGGTTTAAATTACTTTTATTCTAGTCTATCTTGTGGATTTTTGGAAACAAATGATATAAATTGTGAAAGATGTTCAGCAAAAAAAGGAATAAACACTATGGATAGGACACTACTTATGGTTAAAAATTAGGTGATTTTATGAAAAAGAATCTATTGTACTGCTTAGGAGCTGTGGCGATTATATTTCTATTGTTAAATTTAGACTTTGCAGAAATATTTTTAAGTATAAAAACTGTTCCCTTATATTTACTCTTTATATCTTTAACATTACAGATTATCACCATGGTTTTGATATCTATTCAGTGGAAAACCATGGTGAATCTAATAGATAAAGATTGTAAACTAGCTGATATACTAAAAATGAATATGAAAGGTAATGTAGTAGATGCCATCACTCCTGGAGTTAAAGTAGGAGGAGAACTTGCGAGACTTTATGATATAAAGGTAAGACTAGGTTTAAATACAAGTGATGGAGCTGTGGTAGTAGGGCTTCAAAAGACAGCAAGTATATTAAGTTTTTATTCCTTAACTCTACTCAGTCTGATTTGGTTTTATTTTAATATAGGACAAACAGACTTACATCATATGCTTATATTTTCAACAATTGTAATCATATTTGGAATAGGTTTTATTGTGATTATTTTAGCTTTTTTAAATCCTAAACCAATAGAAAGCCTATTATTAAAAATTGCCATTAAAGAAAATACAAAAGATAAGCTCAAAAATCTATTCCAAAGATATGTTATATCTTTAAAAAAATTTAAGAAAAAGAAGAAAAAATTTTTTTTGCAAATATTACTCAGTATATTTATATGGATACTTTTTGCATTTAAAATGTATTTAATATTGATAGGATTAAATATAAAACTTAATATGCTTTCAATAGCTTCAATTACATATTTAAGCTATATAATCGGAATGATACCATTATTACCAGGCAGCGTAGGAAGTTTTGAAACTAGCATGACCTATCTTTTATCAATGAAAGGAGTTGCAATAGAAAAAGGAATTGCAATTGCAATAATATTTAGATTTGTAACGTTTTGGTTTGAGTTTTTTATTAGTTTGTTTTTTTTGATATCATATAAACTCATATCCAAAATTATAAAGAGAAATAAATATGCTAGAAAGCCACTATAAAAAATAGTATGATACTTTCATGTTAAAGTATCATACTATTTTTTTAAACATCTATATATAATTAGTACCTTAAAAACTAATTTTTTAAAATAGGCATTTATTATGATCTATTTTATACTGCTTGGGGCTCATTTTTTCCAATTTTTTAAATACATAACAAAAATAACTTTGACTATTAAATCCACACTCTAATGCAATATCTAAAAGAGAAAGAGAAGTGTTCTTGAGTAATTCTTTTGCCCTATCTATTTTTACTATATTGATATATTCAGAAAAGCTATACCCCACATGGTCAGAAAATAAAAAAGATAAATAGTTTTTACTCACATGAATTCCATCAGCTACTTTTTGTAGTGTTAAGTCCCCATCTAAATTATTGTTTATATATATTAGCGCTTTATTTATAATAGGATGTTTTGTATTAACAAATTTTTCTTCTTTAATACTTAACGAGAAGAGAACCATTTCCTTTCCCAGTAAATACAGATGTTCAATCTTTTTTTGTCTTTCAATCTTTTCTATAAAGCAACATCTATGATATATTAACTTTTTCTTACACATATGACTGAAAAAATAATTGTTATAGATAATAGTATTTAAACATATTAAATGATTTTTTAATGTTCTTAGATTACAATCAATCCCTACATCCATTTTTAAGTACGTAGAATAGAGTTCATTGTATGTATTTAAAGCGCGACATTCATCTCTAGTGCTTATATTTTTTAATAAGTTTTTTTCTAACGGCATCAAATATCTCACCTCTTATAAAGTAATAGATATTGATAATCATTATCAGCATTTAAGGTATATTATATATGAAAGATTATGGGTTTGTAAAGTCCAAAAAAGCACTAAAAGATAACCAATATAAAGATTAAAACTTTTGTACAATTTCAAATGTGGATTTAACCAATTCTTGACAATAGCCCATATTTATTGTAGGATAATACCACCCCCTGGTATATGGGTATATATTGATTGGAGGTTTTATTCTATGACAAGTCTTTATATAGTAACAGCAGTCGCCCTTGTTATCTCTTACTTCTTAAATCCACAAAAGACCAAAATGGGTCTGAAAAAAGGATGGAAAAAGTTTTCAAAAACCTTGCCCACTTATCTTAAGCTACTTATGATTATATCCCTTGTACTTCTTTTTACTGAAGAAACTATAATTAAGTACCTAAGTCAAGATAATCTTTTATTGGGACTAATATCTAGTCTTTTACTTGGTTCAGTTACCATGATGCCTGGATTTATTGCCTATCCTCTTGCTAAGATACTGGTGGAAAAAGGTGTTCCTTATATGGTTGTGGCAGGATTTGTAACTTCTCTTATGCTTGTAGGGATTGTCACATATCCACTTGAAAGCAAATACTTTGGAACAAAAGCAACAATTCTGAGAAATATCATGAGTTTTGTCGTAGCAGGGCTTATTTCTTTACTCATGGGAATCTTCTATGGGGAGGTATTTATCTAATGAAAAAATTTGACAAGAATTATTTATATTTTGGTGTATTTCTTTTGTTTTCACTGATATCATGGTTAATAAAATTTGACCTTGGAATTAAGGTCTGGGACAATTTTCTAGTATTTGCAAAGGATATGGTCCTTATACTTCCACCGGCATTTATCCTTATAGGACTGTTTGATGTATGGGCCAAAAGAGAATCGGTTGAAAAGCACTTTGGTAACAATAGCAACCCCTTGAGATTTTTGTGGTCAGTTCTTCTTGCATCCACAACAGTAGGGGGAACTTTTGTCGCATTTCCACTGGCAAATTCCATGTATCACAAGGGTGCCAAATACAGCTCAATTATAACCTATATAACATCAGCCTCTCTTTTCATGATTCCCATGAGTATCATGGAGGCAAGTATGCTTGGTATTCGATTTACAGTTATAAGACTAATAGGTTCCCTTCCATTTATAATAATTGGAGCCATTATGCTTGAAAAATATTTTGAAAAATCAAGATATCAGCTACCTCTCATAACCGATGACAAATAATATATAGACTATAGTGCGATGATTATATTTGTATTGCTTTGCAAAAAAAGGAACTAATCTTTTTAGGTTGATTAGTTCCTTTCTGTTGCAACAATATATAGCTTTAATTAATAAATTTTTTTAACTCTTCTACTTCAGATTTAGAAAGACCTGTAGCTTTTACTACTAAGGCTATCTCTGTACCTTCTTTTAAGAGATTCTTTGCTATTTCTTTAGCCTTATTAATTTCACCTTCTAGTCTTCCTTTTTGCATGCCTTTTTTCATGCCTTTTTGCATGCCTTCTTGCCTTCCTTTTTCTTCTCTTTTTTCTAATATATTCATGGTAATAGCCCCCTTTCCTTCTAGTTTTTTTATTTGTTCTTTTATGTCTTCTTCTTTTATATCTCTGTTTGTTAGTTCTATATATTTTAAGTATATTTCTCCATAATATATTAGTGTCTCTAGTGGTTCTTCTTTTTTTACTTCTTCTAATGCTAGTAAATATGTTCTTAATACTATTTCTAGATCTTCTTCAAAGGCATATTTAAATGCCTTTAGCATCATTGCTGTTAGTTTTGTTAGTTTTTCAAAATCTCTTTCTTCATATTCTCCTATGTTAAAAAAGTCATGCTTAAATACTGGCACTCTTTGTTTAAAGTATTCTGGTAATTCATAAAATCCTG
>NZ_JHVL01000035.1 GCF_000620125.1 Clostridiisalibacter paucivorans DSM 22131
CAAATATCTTAGATATTACTTAATTGAAGCAGCAAACAGTGTAAAAAATCTTGTTCCAGACTACAAAGAGTATTACTACAAAAAATTTAGTGAAGTTAAGACCCATCAACACAAAAGAGCACTCGCGCTAACATCTCGTAAATTAGTACGCCTGATTTTTAGCTTGCTGACTAAAAATCAAATCTACTCCAATGATAAAGTTGGGGAGATTCAATAAAATATGCTCTTAAATTAAACCTGTTTTTTTTGCTAAAAAACCTAGGTTCTATTAAAGTTGCCCTTTTTTAATCACTTCTTTTATTTTCTTTTAAAAATTCTCCTTGACATATTACCAGGTTGCTTTTTATAAAATTATATATATTAAAAAATATACCTATACTACCAACACATCCACTCCGAACTCTTTTTGTAATTTTAATGCAATATCTCTTAGCCTTTCCTTTGATGGAGGCTTCAGACCCTTAAGCTCATATTTTCTATTTAATTTTTCATACTTTCCTTCTCCTAAAGGATGATAAGGAAGGAATTCTATCTTCTTTATGCCCACATTTTTGCAAAACTTGCTTGTATTGGCCAGGTTATTCCAGTCATCATTATGACCCGGTATGATTGGAATTCTAACAATTATATTTTTGTTCATTTTTGCCATTTTTCTAGCATTTTGAATAATTAGTTCATTAGAAACTCCAACAAATTGTTTATGTAGTTTAGAATCCATAACTTTTATATCAAGTAAGATCAGGTCTACTTTTTCAATAACCTTCCATAGAACATTCCACCGTTGAAATGCTGTAGTTTCAATAGCTACATGAATATTCCTTTTTTTAGCTTCACATACAAGGGCTTGTGCAAAATCTGGTTGCATAAGTGCCTCTCCTCCAGACAGAGTAATTCCTCCATTGGAACCCTCATAAAATACCTTGTCCCTAGAAGCTATATCTAGAATTTCACCTACAGTAGCTATACGTCCTATTTCCTTAGATTTCATAGTTTCTATCTCCATTTTTTGAGATTCTGGATTCGAACACCATTTACAACGAAGGGGACATCCCTTTAAAAATATAATTGTTCTAATGCCTGGTCCATCATGAAGACTATAACGTTGTATATTATAAATTAATCCCTGTACTTTACTAGTTGGTTCTGTCATTTTTAACACCTCATAGTCCATTCACTGCATCTAAACAATTTTTATATAGCCACAGTGAATTATTATGCTTTTTAATATCATTATTTTTCTATGCTATACATATTGATGTTCTTCCCTATCTATAATGTCATCTTGTAATTCCTTGGCGAGTTCTACAAATCGTGCACTATAACCCGCAATACGAATAATAAGGTCACTATATTTTTGTGGATTTTTCTGTGCATCTCTCAATATTCTCCCATCTACAACATTTATCTGTACTTCTTGTCCCTTCAATTCATCAAAATATATACTGACTAAATCTACTAATTTTTTTAAAGACTCTCTTTCTCCCATTGCATTTCTATTAAATTTGAGATTCAATACATTTCCTTCAAGAATACGACTTTGATCTATTTTGCTAGCTGACAAAAGTACAGCTGTGGGACCTTCGCTATTACCTATATTAGATGGTGACATAGAATCAGAAACAGGTACTGTTGCATTTCGTCCATCGGCAGTAGCACCTGTTTTCCATCCATGTGGAACAGTTCCTCCAAGGGTAAGTACCATAGATGTATAAGGACGTCCATCAATATCCCTATGTTTTTCAATCTCATCAAAGAAAATATTTGTCATTTCCTTCATAACTTTATCTGCATAATCGTTGTCATTTCCATATTTAGGTGATTCAATCAATAGCTTACGAATTTCTTCTCCTCTAGCACATGAAAAATCTGTATCTAGAGCCTGTTTTAATTCCTTCATTGTAATAATCTTTTCGTCAAAAACTACTTTCTTTACAGCTGTCAAAGAATTAGCTGCTGTAGCTTCTCCAACATGCAAAATAGGTGTTGCTCCCCAAAGGGATCCACCCCAGGTCATATCTTTTCCACTTTCAATACAACCTTCTATCAAGCTTGAAAGAAATAGATGGGGTGTGTATTCCCTTTGTATCATATCTACTACTGCTGCATTAATGACTTGATGCTTCACAAAATATGACATTTGTGTACTCACAGCCTTTAATACATCATTAAAATCTTTTAAATCCTCTGGTTCACCTGTATTAGGCCCAAGCTGATTACATGTTAATCTATCTACACCATTATTTAAGGCTAAATCTACAACCCGAGCTACATTTAAAAAACCACCATTTACTCTACCCTGAAATCCCTTTGGAGCAAGCTCCACGCATCCTACAATATTATAATCTCTAACTCGTTCAATAGGCATCTCTGGAAATGCTCTCTGTATAGCAGCCATACAACCTTCATCACCAAACATAGCTGGCATTCCTGTGCCTAGTTTTATAATTTCTGCAACTCTTAATTTAAAATCATTTGGGGTATTTTTATGAAAACGAACTGTAAATTGGGGATTGGTTAGACGAACATGCCTTTGGCTGTTTAGCATTAAATAACTCAATTCATTAGTAGCATCCCTCCCCTCTGAAGTTTGTCCTCCCACAGTCAAATTTGGAGTCATTGGAAAACCAGGATGGATATGGATAGACTCACTATCCTGTACTTTAACAATTTCATTGAATTTTAGCCAAAGACAATCTAAAAGATCTTGGATTTGATCTATTGTGTAATGACCCTCATCTATATCTTTTTTATAATAAGGATATAAATATTGATCTAGTCTTCCTGGTGAAACAGAATCTCCATTGGTTTCAGTTTGGATAATAATTTGCATAAAAGCTACAACCTGAATAGCATCCCATATATCCCTTGCTGGATTTTCTGGAACCCATGCACAAACATCAGAAATTTTCTCAAGTTCTTTTTTCCTTATAGGATTTTTCTCTTTATTAGCTAATTCTAAAGCCTTTCTAGCATAACGTCTCGCATAATTAATAACTGCATCACAGCAAATAATAAGCCCTTCATAAAAAAGCTTTTTCTTTAATCCTTCATTACTTGTTATATCAAGACTAACAAGTTTCTTCTGGATTTCATCCTTTATCCCTACAAGACCAACTTTAAGTAATTTATCAACTTGATAGGCCGTATGACCATAGCCATTTCTTTCAAAAAGATCTCGCGTAAATATATAGGCATCTCTAGCCTTCTTAGTTTCATCAGGCAACATTCCTCGATATTTATTATAGATGGTCTTATTACGCCAATAAGGAAAAATGCTTTTAAGATCTTCTTTTACCTTTTTAGGCACTATAAATGTATCCTGTTCTCTAGTTTCTAACATCACATCCAATTCTTCTTCTAACCATTCTATAGCAAATTCAGGGAAAACAGGTGCTGATCTCCTTCCATTGCTACCATGACTTCCTACGATTAATTCTCCATCCCAAATATTTTGAGTCATATTATCAAGAATCTTTTCTAATGCAAGTGCTCTTCTTGTGATATTAGGCATATCTTCTGTATTCTTATATAGTTCAGTAACAAGCAAAGCCCTCTCACTACATAGAATAGGTTTAGAAGATACTATTTCTTCTCTCATTCTCCTTATACGGGAAGAAATAGGCTTATTGAAATCTTGCTCATTATATTTTAGAATAGTCATTTTAAACCCTTCACCTCTCTCTATTTATAACCACATATAATATGTTTTTTTATTTTACCTCCTTTGATCTTAATTACTTATTATTTATTGCAACTACTGTACCAATTTGTTTTTGTTCTTTGTTTTTGATAAATTGCTAGTTTTAAGTATTTCATATTCCTTTTTTTACATATAATGTCTCAAAAATTCTAATTATTCTTAATATAATGTGCTTTTTTACAGTTGAATCTCTCTCTAAATCATTAATTAATGATTTATCTCATTTTTGAGATAGCTTTCTAATTTGCAAGACACTTTTATTACTAAAACTAGATTAATTTGTTTTTATTACAAAAAATAAAAGGATTGGGTTTTGCCCAATCCTTTTTTCATTCAACATAATTAATTTTTAAATATATACTAACATAGATATAGGACATAGCAACGAAATACTATGCCCTATCTATCTACACTAAAATTTTTCCTAAAAAGTTCTGAGTCCTTTCATTTTTAGGATTATTAAATATTTCTTGCGGTGTTCCTTCTTCTACTATAATCCCATCATCCATAAATAATACTCTGTCTGCAACTTCTTTAGCAAATCCCATTTCATGACTTACTATAACCATGGTCATACCCTCAGCTGCAAGCTCTTTCATAACATCTAACACTTCTCCTACCATTTCAGGATCTAACGCCGATGTAGGTTCATCAAATAGCATAACATCTGGAGACATAGCCAATGCTCTAGCTATGGCTATTCTCTGCTTTTGTCCTCCTGAAAGTTGATTTGGATAAGTATATGCCTTATCTTTAAGTCCTACCCTGTCTAAAAGACTCATAGCTATATCTTCTGCTTCTTTTTTATTCATTTTTTTCACCTTTTTAGGTCCTATTGTTATATTATCTATAACAGACATATGGGGAAAAAGATTGAATTGCTGAAATACCATTCCCATCTTTTGTCTTTGTTTATCTACATTGTTTTCTTCACTAGTGATAGATACTCCTTCAAATACTATCTCTCCACTAGTAGGTTGCTCTAAAAGATTTAGACATCTCAAAAACGTACTTTTACCTGAACCACTGGGACCTATGACACAAACAACTTCTCCCTTTTCTATATGATTATTTATGCCCTTTAAAACATGAAGTTCTCCAAATTTTTTATTGAGATCATAGACCTTAATCACTGGCCTTCATCCTCCTTTCAACTATACCTAATCCCTTTGATAATGTGAACGTTAGTATAAAATATAGTATGGCTGCAACAACCAATGGAGCAAAAGGCTTAAATGTATTTCCCCTTATAGTATCTGCATTATACATAAGTTCTGGTACTCCGATAACTGATACTATAGCCGATTCCTTTATTACAGTTATAAATTCATTTCCCAATGCTGGTAATATATTTTTAAATGCCTGGGGGATAACTATATATCTCATTGTCATGCTCTGACTCATTCCCAAAGATCTTGAAGCCTCTGTTTGCCCTTTATCTATAGCCTGTATTCCTGCCCTTATTATTTCTGCAACATATGCAGCACTATTGATACTAAGTGCCAATACCCCTGAAGGTATCTCGGGCAAGTTTAAAGGTAAACCATAATATATGATAAATACCTGAACCATTACAGGCGTTCCCCTTATAAATTCTATATATGCAGTAGAAATCCCTTTTAATATTTTCTTATTTGATATTTTCATAAGGGCTAAAAATATTCCTAGAATAACTCCAAATAAAACCGATAAAAATGCAATTAGTACTGTATTTTTTATACCCATTATATAAAACATATAGTATTTACTTAAAAACGACAAATCCAATATATTCGACCCCCTCTATTGCCATGTATATTAATTATTAATCATTTTCTGACATTTCTGTAGCTTCAACAACAAACTTATTTATTAAGTCTTCATTATTTAATCTCTCTATCGTCTTATTTATTGCCTCTACAAAGTCAGGATTGTCTTTGTTTACAGCCACAGCTGAACCGCCCTCTTGGTCTTGTAATCTTAAATCCATCAAACTTAAATCTTCGTTTTTATTAATATAGGCCTGTGCCACTGCCTCTTCAACAATTACTGCCTCAGCCCTTTTATTTTTAAGCTGCAATATTAAATCTGAAACCTTGCCCAATGCCTTTATTTCTGCATCCTTTATATTTTCTCTAGCCAAATCCTCCTGTATAGCAGCCTTTTGGGCCCCTATAGCCTTTCCTGTTAAATCTTCTAATGTCTTATAAGTATCCTGATCTTCTACTCTTATTATTACACCATGTAAAGCATTATAATATATATCTGAAAAATCTACTTCTTCTCTTCTCTCTGGCTTGGGAGTCATTCCTGCTAAAATCATATCTATTTTTCCTGTCTTTAATGCAGGTAATAATCCTTTGAATTGCATATCTTTTATCTCAAGTTCAACACCTAAATCTTTGGCAATTTCCTTGCCTATTGATATATCAAAACCTACTATGGTATCTTTACCATCAATTTCTTTATGGAATTCATAAGGTGGATAATCAGCACAAGTTCCCAATACTAATTTGCCTCTCTCTTTAATTAATTCTAATTGACTTTTAGTATCTTCAGCATTTGAACTATCTGAAGAGGTATCTTCACTTTCTTGACCACATCCTGATAAAACTACGGTAAACATTAAAACTATTAATAATAAAATACTCGTTATCCTCTTTTTATACATCTATAACCCTCCATTTTTTATTTCTTTTATTATTATACATATATTAGCATATTTTTGCAATACCTTTTTTGTTTTTATTTAAAACAATATTGCTAATTCTTACTATCTAGTTGCATATGTTCTGACAACTTAATATTATAAACAAACAATCAATGTATATATATACATTGATTGCGTTAAAATATCCCTTTCATACTGTATAAACTATTTATAAAAAATAATCTTTACATTATGGGCTAACAATAATAATTTATAAATTTAAAATAAAAATAAATATAGTTAGTAGTACAAAAACAATATTAGTAAAGTTTCTACTAGTTGTTCCTACCACTAACTATATTTATATCGTTGAATAGACCCTATAAATTTTTTATATTTAAAATATCATTACTATTATCTATTTAATTTCTTCTTTAAACATTTCTTCTATTTCATCAGCTGTAACTGGCCTACTAAAATAATATCCCTGTACTTGATCACATCCTGTTTCATAAAGCATGTCCAATTGCTTCTTTGTCTCTACTCCTTCCGCTACAACTGTTTTATTTAAACTATGGGCCATCTCGATTATTGCTTTAACTATGGTTTTACCGTTATTAGTCTTTTCCAACTCATCAATAAAACTTTTATCTATCTTTAATGTATCCATGGGGAATTTTATCAAATAACTAAGAGAAGAATATGCCTTCCCAAAATCATCCATAGATAGAGTTATTCCATTTTCTCTTAATTTATTCATAATCTCCATGGAATGATCCACTGCCTCCATAGCTATATTTTCTGTTATTTCAATATCTAAATATCTATTTTCAAGTCCAGTTTCATTAAGTGCTCCATGTATATTATACAATAACTTTTCATCTCTAAATTGTATAGCAGACAAATTTACTGATATAGGTATCGGTCTATATCCTTCATCTTGCCATCTCTTGTTTTGTTTACAAGCCTCTTTTAATATCCAATTTCCCATTGGTATAATTATACCTGTCTCTTCAGCAATGGGAATGAATTTTCCAGGAGATACTAGTCCTTTAGTGGGATGTTGCCACCTTACCAATGCCTCTATACCTGCAATCATTCTAGTTTTCAAATCTATCTTAGGCTGATAATATAACAATAATTCTCCTCTATCTAACGCTTTATGGAGGTCATTTTCTATAGATATTTTCTCAATAGCCATTTTATTCATAGCAGTAGTATATAATTGGTATCTACTACCACTATATTCTTTTGCTCTATACATAGCAGAGTGGGCATTACCTACAAGCACTCCCACATCTTCACCATCATAAGGATATATACATATTCCTATACTTAAATTTACAAAAATTTCATATCCTTTTATTGAAAATGGTAATTCAAAGTTTTCCATTATATTTTTAGCAGCTTTTATAGCATCATTTTCTTTATCTATATATGGCAATAGAATTGTAAATTCGTCTCCGCTCATCCTTGCCACTGTTTCATCTTCTTCTATACTTGCCTTTAACCTTTCTCCAACCCTCTTCAATAGTACATCTCCAATTATATGACTAAACCCCTCATTTATTCTCTTAAAATCGTCCATATCAATAAACATAACTGCCAATCCATTGCCATTTCTTTTTGCACTTAATATTGCCTTCCTCAACCTATCTGCATAAAGCTGTCTATTGGGCAAATCTGTCAATGCATCATGATAAGAATGATACTTTATAAATTCTTCACTCTCTTTAATTTTTGTTAAATCATTAAATACAGATACATATTTAATTGTTCTTCCCAATTTATCCTTTATAACTCCAATGCTAAGCTTTTCAGGATATGCCTCTCCACTTTTTCTACGATTCCATATTTCTCCTTCCCAGCTTCCACTGTTAATTAGACTTTCCCACATGGATTTATAAAAATCTCTATTATGTCTATCTGATTTCAATATGGAAGGATTCTTACCAACTACTTCACTAAATTCGTATCCTGTTATTTTGGTAAAAGCAGGGTTTATCCATTCTATTCTTGCATTATTATCTGTTATTACAATTCCTTCTACACATCTTTCAAATATTTCCTTTTGAATATTTTTTTGTATATAACTATCATAATTAGTTATTTCTTTTATGATACTCTGGGTATCCATACTACACCACCTTTAGCTATCTATAGCTTCTAGGTATAAATCCTGTCTTTTTATATACTTTATTTAATGTCTTAAATGCCTTCTTCTCAGCCTTTTTAGCTCCCATACTATATATCTTTTCAAGATAATCCTTATTTCTCATTAAATCTTCAAATTTTTCCCTGACAGGCCTTAGCCCTTCCACTACTACCTCTGATAAATCCTTCTTAAACTCACCATATCCTTTATTCTCATATCTTTTTTCTATAACATCTATCTCTTCACCTGATAACTTTGAATATATAGTTATAAGATTTTTAATACCTAATTGTTCATCACTAAATCTAACTTTATTAAAGGAATCTGTTACTGCTCTCTTTATCTTTCTTCTTATTGTATCTGGATCATCTTTCAACAAGATATATCCATTCTCATTCTTATCTGATTTAGACATCTTACTCAATGGGTCCTGAAGACTCATTATTTTTGCTCCAACTTTAGGTATAAATGGCTCTGGTATTTTAAATGTTGGACTATATCTATTATTAAATCTTTCAGCCATATCTCTGGAAAGCTCTAAATGTTGTTTTTGATCTTGTCCTACAGGAACTAAATCAGTTTGATATAATAATATGTCAGCAACCATCAATACTGGATATGTAAACAGCCCTGCATTAACATTTCCTGCATTTTTCTTAGACTTTTCTTTAAACTGAGTCATTCTATTTAACTCACCCATATATGCCATACAATTTAAAACCCAAGAAAGCTGTGAATGTGCACTTACATGGGACTGAATAAATATAGTTACCTTCTCAGGATCTAATCCTGCTGCTAGATAAAGAGCCAACACTTCCAATGTTCTTCTTCTTAAATCTTTAGGCTCTTGAGGTAATGTGATGGCATGAAGGTCAACAATACAATAATAGCATTCATATTCATCTTGCAATAACACCCAATTTTTTAGTGCCCCTAGATAATTGCCCAATGTCAAATCACCTGAGGGTTGTGTACCACTAAATATTACCTTTTTCTCTTCCATATATAAATACCTCCACTCACTTTTTAAACTATAGTATATTGTAGGGAAACAAATGATTTATAAAACTATTAATCTCCCCTAAATAATATTGTTCTCTCTAATTATTAATTTTATATTTAATTATTGCTTATGTAAAGAATTAATGGATAAATATTCTTTTTTTAATATATTTAAGGTAGATGTATATACATCTACCTTAAATATATTTGTGCATTTGTTATAGCCTTCCTTGCCTCTGTTATTATATCGTCTACTATTTCTGAACAAGGTTTTATATTTTTAATGGCTGTAAGACTTTGTCCCGCTTGGACCATACCCCATTCTATATCTCCTTCCTGTGGAGCAGTGCGACTTGTGCCTACAACTAGTTTCAATAATTCATCCTCTTTCGCTCCAGCTTTTTCCATATCTAAATATTTATCAGTCATTGCATTTCTTATGCCTCTAACACTATGCCCATGAAGAGCTCCAGTCACTACTGTATCTGTATCTTTAGCATTTACTATTTTTACCTTGGCATCTAAATGGGCAGTGCATTCTTGAGAGGCATAAAACCTAGTACCCATTTGTACCCCCGAAGCACCCATAACCAAAGCAGCAGCTAATCCTCTGCCATCAGCAAATCCTCCTGCTGCAATTACAGGTATATCTACCTCAGGTATAACTTGAGTCATAAGGGATAGACTAGAGATACTCCCTATATGTCCTCCTGCTTCACTTCCTTCTATCACTATAGCATCTGCACCTTTATCTGCCACTCTTTTAGCCAATTTGACATTGGGAACTACTGGCACAACCTTTATGCCTTCATTGTGAAGCCTTTCAAAATATGGCACAGGATTTCCTGCCCCCAAAGTAACATAGCTGACCTTTTCATTACATATTATATCTACTATTTCATCCTTATTTTCAGCCATCAACATTATATTTACACCAAAGGGTTTATCAGTAAGGGTCTTTGCCAATCTAATCTGTTCTTCAACCCAAGAAGATTCCCTACCTCCTGTAGCTATAGTTCCAGCACCACCTGCTTCCGATACAGCTGCTGCCAATTTTGCATCAGATACCCATGCCATTGCACCTTGTATAATAGGATATTTAATATTTAAAAGTCTTGTAAGCTTAGTTTCCATATATATATAACCTCCTAGATTTATTCTAATCTATTTGATATATTTTATACCCTATTATATTTATTTAAAAACCATTTTAAAATTAAATTGTATAACATATTTTATTGTGTTAATATGTTATCATAGGTTATAACTTTATATTATAAAAGGAGATTACTTATGCTTGTTACTTTAACTATATTATTGATTATGATTAGTGACATATATTTATTTTTTTCTAAAAAAACCATTGGAAAAGATCAATACTCTGTTACAGGTAAACCAGCATTTATAGAAAATCCAAAATACATTGTAAAATCTCTACACTATATAGGAATAATCTTGGCACTTATTTTTTTTTCAAATACTCTTTATACATATCCTATTATATCAGTCATAACTTTCGGAATCTTGAGTTTACTTTGGTTGTATGCATATTATTCTAAACGACTTATTGTATCTGCCAATGGATTGGCTTACATCGATATATTCAATACAATAATAGACTTTAGAAGATGGACCGAAATAGAACATATCTACATAGAAAAAACTAAAATTATATTGCAATTAAATTCTGGCAAACAACACAAATATTCCATATCTTTAAATAAAGATGAATTTGAATTGGTAAAAAATATAATACCTAAAAATATAAATCAATATGCTCATCATAAACAGATTAACATACCTAAATCTTAATATCTAATACCTTTGACAAATTATATCCTTCTTGGAATATATCTTTACAAAACTTATTTTCAAATCTCAATGTATCATTTGGACTAAATTCACTATTAGGTTTAATCACTAATATATTCTTTTCATCATATGTATTTAATATATAATCTGGAATTTTATAATCTTTTGTAAAGGTAATTATATATAACGAATCCAATTTATTTTTTAAAAATGGAGACAATGAATTGTTATTTACCAATCCCCCATCAAGATTGTATTTATCATATATACCAGTTTTTAAATCTTCATAAAAGTCTTCAATCACTTTTTGAAAATCAAAATCTTTAAATATTTCTTCTAAAGTTTTGGGTTCATTTAATCTATAAGGCAACAACGAACTGTATTTGACAGCATTTATCCCTTCTTTTCTAGTTAACTTACTTATATCTACTTTCAATTCATTTATTTTTTCATTTTTAATTTTTATGTAATTTACATAAAATGATTTTATATTTCTATCTTTTCCCTCCAATGTATCTAATACATCAATTACACTTTTATTTTCTATCACTCTGTCTTCTACTAACATATCTTTATAATCAGAACCATCAAAATTATAGCTTGTCCATAATTTTTTCATTTCTTCTATATTTCCTGTATAAATAAAATACCCATTTATAGCACCAATAGAAGTTCCCGATAGTACATCGAATTTAATCCCTCTCTCATATAGTCCATATATAACTCCAGCTTGAAATGCTCCTTTAGCTCCTCCACCTTGTAAGTATAATCCCTTCATATATATTACCTCCAATTATTAGCTTTAATATTTCAAATTATATCATAATAATACCCTAAGGATTAATCCCTAGGGTATTATCTATAACAATTTTTTTACTTCCTCCAATGCTCTATCAAAATCAGGATAATTTGTAACCTCTTTTACAAACTCCACATACTTTACTATATTATCTTTATCTACTATTACTACTCCTCTAGTCAGTAATCTGAACTCATCTATTATGAATCCATATTTTTGTCCAAAATCTAAATCCTTATAATCTGATACCACATGTATATTCTTTATACCTTCTGCTCCACAAAAACGCTCTTGAGCAAAGGGCAAGTCAACACTTACAGTCACTATTACAACGTCATCAGATAATTTTGAAGCTTCGTCATTAAATCTTATAGTCTGCAAAGAACATACCTTAGTATCAACCGATGGCACTGCACTTATTATTTTAATTTTTCCCTCTGTTTCTTTATGAAAATCAAAAACCGATAAATCATTATTAACTGCATTAAAGTTAGGTGCTTTGTCACCTATCTTTATTTCTTTTCCTGTTATAGTGACTGGATTGCCTCCAAATTTTATGTCTTTTTGCATATTATCTTCTCTCCCCTCTAATTATCATTACATACTTATTTTACCCAATAACTGGAGAGAATTAACATAAAAAATCAAAAAGCAATAACTATTCCTCCTTCATTGGCATATACAGTGCTAATACTCGATGTTTCTACTATTATTACATCTTTAAAATTATACCTTGCCAATACCTCTTCCTTAAATTTTTCTGCCCTATCTAGAGCATTACAATGGGCTATGCCTAAAACTTTCTCCTCTAGCCTTTCTCCTTGCTCTCCTATGATATCAACTAGTTTTCTCAATGCCCTTTTAGAGCCTCTTACTTTTTTTACCAAATCTATGCTTCCTTCATCAGTACCACCCATAATGGGTTTTATAGACATAACGGATGCTATCTTCCCCTTAAGTTTATTTATTCTACCAGCCTTTATTAGATTCTCTAAAGATTCCAATACAAAAAAGGTCTTCATCTCTTTCACATATTGGGTCACTTTTTCCACTATATCCATATTTTCAATATTTTCTTTAGCTAATTCAAAGATTTTAAGCCCCACTAGGGTCTCTCCCACAGATGCACTCTTTGAATCAAATACATGGATAAATTTATCTTTATATTTCTCCAATACAATATCCTTAGCCATTACAGCACTATTATAGGTACCACTCAATTTAGAAGATAGGGTAACTACGAATATATCCTCGTCTTCTTCATATGCTTCTAAAAAACTCTGTGGAGAGGGACACGCAGTTTTCGGTATATTTTCATCTTCTTTCATCTCTGCCAATAATTTTGTCGTCTCTAAATTCTCATCGGTATTATATGTCTTTCCATTTACAGTTATCGTTAGAGGTACTCTCCTTAAATTTAACATGTTTAAAATCTTGTTGTTCAAATCAAAACTACTATCTACTACAATCTTCATTAAGAATCTCCTTTCTGTTTAATATATTCAAATATTATATAACAATCATCTTTTTAAATTAAAATCATTATGTAAATTTATCATCCAATTTTATGCTAAAAAAGAATGTTTTCGACAAATTTCTAAGTATTTCTCTACTATACTAATATATCATATTATTATAGCAAATACTAATTTACATTGGTTTTTTTCTATAAAGCTAAGTAGTTACTATATTACCACTTTATTATTTTCCATATATCTAGTAATATATATATTAGATAAATTTATTAATATATATACTAATTTATTTAATATTATAATAATATAGATTTATTTTTTTGCCAAATCTATTATTATCCTTTACATTATTTTAAGGAGGCATTTATACATGAATAATATACATATATTTAGTGATAGCACTTGTGATCTCAATCAAGAAATTCTTGAAAAAAATAATATTTCAATAGTTCCCCTTTATGTGGTATTTGATAATAAGACCTTTAAAGATGGTTTTGATATAACACCTAAAGAACTTTATGAAAAAGTAGATAAACTAAACACATTGCCAAAAACTTCTGCTCCTTCACCAGCAGACTTTTACAATAGTTTTAAACCAGTTATAGATAATGGTGATACTATTATATATATAGGACTTTCTTCAAAATTATCTTCAACTATTCAAAATGCAAAATTGGCAGCTAGACAATTTGAAGAAGGTAAAGTTAAAGTTATAGATTCTTTAAATCTCTCTACGGGTATTGGTCTTTTAGTATTAAAGGCCGTAGATTATGTTAATCTAGGAATGTCCAGTGATGAAATAGTAAAGAAAATAGAAGCAATGGTGCCTAATGTAAGAAAATCCTTTGTTATAAATACCCTAGACTACCTATATAAAGGAGGTAGATGTAATTCAGTTCAGAACTTTATAGGTAGTGTATTTAAGATCAAACCCATAGTTAAAGTTATAAATGGCGGAATGATCTTGGGACAAAAACCTAGAGGCAAAAGAAAGAAGGCCATAGATATAATGCTCAACGACCTACTAAAAAATAATATAGATAACTCTAGAATTATTATTGCCCATTCTATGGATTTAGATAATGCTTTGTATATAAAAAATCAGATAGAAAAAGAAGTCAATGTAAAGGATATAGTTTTAACCACTGCCGGATGTGTTATATGTAGCCATTGTGGCCCAAAAACAGTGAGTATATGCTATTGTAATAAATAGAAATAAATAGAGGTGATTTTGTGGAAAAAGTAGGTATTATCAATGCCCATTCCTACGATAATAATCTTAAAAAAAATCTATTATCATTATTATCCCATATAGGAGGATTAGAAAAATACATTTCTCCAGGGGACAGTGTTTTGCTTAAACCTAATTTTATAACGGCTCGTTCTCCTGAAGCAGCTGTCAATACCCATCCTAAATTGATAATAGCCCTTACAGAAATACTCATAGATTATGGTTGTAAAGTAACTATAGGAGATAGTCCTGGATTAGGCAGTGCCATAACAGTGGCAAAAAAATTAGGACTTATAGAAAAATTACAAAAATATGGGGTTACTTTTTTAGATTTTGGTTCACCAGTATTGGCAAGAAATAATAATATTGATCTGTCAAAGAAAAAATTTCATCAAATATATCTGTCAGAAGAAATATATAAATATGACAAGATAATAAATTTACCTAAATTAAAGTCTCATGCTCAAATGGGTATAACATTAGCTACAAAAAATCTATTTGGATGTGTCGTGGGAAGACAAAAGGGACAATGGCATTTCATAGCAGGTAGAGATTTACAGTTGTTTGGTAGACTTATAGTTGAAATCGCTATGTCTGTAAATGCAGATCTTCATATATTAGACGGTATATGGGGAATGGAAGGCAATGGACCTACAAATGGAGAAAAAATAGAATCTAATGTATTACTGGCCAGCGACAATCCCATAGCATTGGACAGAGTTGTATTAGAAATAATAAAAAAGCACCCTTCACAGTTTCCTATATTTAAGGCTTCTGAAGAATTAGACCTTATAGGTTCAGATATAAAAGACATCGAAATATTAGGATCTCCCATCTCTTCTTGTATAATAGAAGATTTCAAAATCCCATCATTTTCTTCATTGGAATTTGTAGAAAACACATTATTAAGTGGGATTATTAAAAAGTTGATAAATCAAAAAATAAAAATAGACCATTCAACATGCATTCAATGTCAAAAATGTATAGACCAATGTCCTGCCAATGCCATGTCAATGAATGACTATATCAAAATAGACCATAAAAAATGTATTCGTTGTTGTTGCTGTCAAGAAATATGTCCCGTAGGTGCAATATCAGTAACCGAGCCTCTAACATTAAAATTATTAAAAAAGATTGGATTTTAAAAGTCAAAAATATAAAAGCTAACAGTTAATGGTTAGTAGTTAGTAGCTTAATGCTGAAATCCATATGCTTTCAACCATCAACTAATAACTACTATCTACTAACTAATAACTACTATCTATGTTCAAATCTTTGTCTTTAATTTCTCTAGCATATCTTGGGTCATCTTAGCTAAATCATATTTAGGATTCCATCCCCATTCATCCCTAGCCATAGTATCATTTAAAGAATTTGGCCATGAATCAGCTATCTTTTGAAGATTTTCATCAACATCGTAATCCATCTGAAAATCAGGTATATGTCTTTTGATCTCATTATATATCTCATTAGGCTCAAAACTCATGGCTGTTACGTTAAAAGCATTTCTATGGGTTAATTTAGCACCATCTGCTTCCATGAGATTTATTATTGCATCTATTGCATCGGGCATATACATCATATCCATATATGTACCTCTTGCTATAGGTGATGTATATCTTTTATTCTTTAATGCCTCATAGTAAATATGTACTGCATAATCTGTAGTTCCACCACCGGGAAGGGTTTTATATGATATTAATCCTGGAAATCTTACTCCTCTAGTATCAACTCCATATTTTTTGAAATAATAATCACATAATAGTTCTCCAGCTACTTTAGTAACACCATACATAGTTTCAGGTCTTTGTAATGTATCTTGGGGAGTATTATCCTTAGGTGTTGATGGCCCAAATGCTGCAATAGAACTGGGAGTAAATACACCACATCCATTTTCTCTGGCTACTTCAAGTATATTGTAAAGACCATTCATATTTACATTCCAAGCTAGTTCTGGCTTTTTTTCTCCTGTAGCAGATAATATAGCTGCTAAATGGACTATCCAATCTACATTATGTTTTTTCGCAGCCTCATATATCTCTTTAGCATTAGTTACATCTACTATTTCAAATGGTCCTGTCTCTGTTACCTCCGTTTTTCTTTTATTTATACCGCTTCCTATAATATTGTTGCTACCATACATATCCCTCAATTTCATAGTAAGCTCAGAGCCTATTTGTCCCAATGCACCGGTAATTAATATTTTTTTCATATTATTCTCTCCCCTTTTGAATCTATTTTTAAAATAAATTAATAATATCTTCTATTTATTATATTCCCCAAAATCAATACTCTATTTATAGAAAGGATAAAAAGGTATTTTTTAAAGATTCAAAAAATTATTTCCCTTGTTTTTAGGATATAACATAATAGTTTATTAATCAAGAGTTTACATCATTTCCAATTTTATCATTTTTTTAATATTTTATTTGACCATATTAAAACCCCCTAAGTCCGTGTCCGGATTTAGGGGGTAACATCAAAACCCCGAGGGTTTTAATATATATTATTTTTCTTCTGGTATCCAGCTATTTACAAGTTCTTCATTTTCATTCATCCACTCTCTAGCCACTTCTATAGGTTCTTTGTCGCTGTCAGCAATCATTCCCATAAGACTTCCCAACTGTTGTGAGTCAAGTTTGAAATTCTTAAAGAATTGAGCTAATTCTGGCCTATCTTCAGATAATCCCTTTCTAGTTATAGTGTGAAGATTTTCAGTTTCACCATATACTGTTTTTGGATCTTCTAAAAATTTAAGATCATATCTTGCAAATTTCCAGTGAGGTTGCCATCCTGTAACAATTATAGGTTCTTCTTTATTTATGGCATCAGCTAATGCAGCTGTCATAACTGGTCCACTTCCTGCCATCAATTCATAATCTAATCCATATTCTTCTATTGCTCTTTCAGTAGCACTCATAATACCTGCTCCTGAATCTATACCTATTATTTTTCCATCAAATTGATCTTTAACTTCATTCATCTCTTCAATGCTATTTATATCTACATACTCTGGTACAACTAATCCTATTCTTGCACCTTCAAAATTGTATCCCAAATCTTCTATTTTGTCGCCAAATTCCTCCATATAACTCTGGTGAGTTATAGGCAACCATCCATCTAGAAATGCATCATAATCTCCTTTAGCCAAAGATGTAAATATTAATCCTGCATCTGCATTTGTTACTGTGACATCATATCCCATTTTATCTTCTAGTATAGCTTCAGCAAGATTAGTCATGGCTATACCTTCAGCCCAATTTACAACTCCTAATTTCACTTCTCCTTTGGCCTCTTCACCAGCACCATTATCTCCTTCATTGTCAGTGCCTTGACCACATCCAGTCAATACAACACTTAATGCCAATACAGCTACTAGTGTAAAAACACCTACCTTTTTAAATCTTTTAAACATACAATAAACCCTCCTAATTTTCTATTTATTTATATTACCCAATGCTTGGGTAATTCTATCTAAAATCATGGCCAATATAACAACTGCTACACCACTTTCAAATCCTAATCCAATTTTATACTGTTGTATACCGTTTAATACCTTTTCACCTAGTCCTCCAGCACCTATCATGGCTGCTATTACAACCATGGACAATGCTAACATTATAGTCTGATTTATACCAGCCAAAATCGTAGGTAATGCTATAGGCAACTGCACCTTGATTAGCATCTGACCAGGTGTTGAACCAAATGATCTTCCTGCCTCTACAACATCAGTAGGTACTTGCCTGATGGCTAAATTAGTCAATCTTACCACTGGAGGCATAGAAAATATAACTGTAGCTACAGAAGCTGGAACTTTACCTAAACTAAAAAACAATACTGCTGGTATTAGATATACAAATGCAGGCATTGTCTGCATAAAATCCAATACAGGTCTCAATAATCTATCAAACTTTTTACTTCTAGAAGCTATAATACCTAGTGGTATACCTATTATCAATGCTACGAAAGCAGAAGTTAAAACTAATGCCAAAGTCTGCATAGTTTCTGACCACAATTCCATTCCATCTATTAACACTAATCCTACTATAGAAAATATAGCCAGTCCCCTACCTGCAAGTCTCCATGCTAACACTGCTATTATTGCTATAAATACTATACTAGGTATAAGTAATAGGCCTTTTTCTATACTCAATATACCAAATTCCATAAATGCCTTTATACCATCAAAAAACGGTTCAAAACTGCTACTTAACCATTCAACAAATGTTTTAAAATACGGTCCTATATGAAATACAAACATCCTATTCCTCCTCTCCCATAATACCTGTAATCAATGAAACTCTAACTATTATTCCCTTTAATCTATTTTTTTCATCAACAACTGCCACAGGATACGCTGCTCCAGCAGACATAGGTAATATGTCAACTATTGGCGTATCAGGAGATACTGTAGGAATATCTGTTATAATACGCTCTTCCAAGCTCCTTTTGCCTTCTTTAACTAATTTAAGAGCATCCTCAATGAGGATAACTCCTCTAAGTACTTTGTCCTTATCTGTTACATATATACTACTTATTTCGGCTTGTTTCATCTCTCTCACTGCCACTCTAGGACCATCCTTATAGTCAATAACTGTTATAGGCTTTTTCATTATTGATTCAGCTGTTATTACCTTTGTCCTGTCTACATCTTGTACAAATTCTCTAACATAATCATTTGCAGGGTCAGTAAGTATTCCTTCTGGTGTGCCTATTTGTACAACCTTTCCATCTTTCATAACAGCAATTCTATCTCCCAGTTTCAATGCCTCATCTAAATCGTGGGTAATAAAAATAATAGTCTTTTTCATTTCCGATTGTAAATCCAATAATTCGTCCTGCATCTCTTTTCTTATCAGAGGATCTAATGCACTAAATGCCTCATCCATTAATAATATATCAGGGTCTGTAGCCAATGCTCTAGCTAATCCTACCCTTTGTTGCATTCCTCCACTTAACTCATCGGGCATACTCTCTTCATATCCCTTCAATCCAACTAACCTTAATGCCTCATATGCCTTCTCCGTTCTAACTTCTGGCTCTACTCCTTGCACTTCTAATCCATATTCCACATTGCTGGCCACAGTCCTATGGGGAAATAGTGCAAAATTTTGGAATACCATCGCAATCTTTTTTCTTCTTACTTCTCTCAATTTTTCATCATTTGCCTTAGCTATATCTTCTCCGTCTATAAATATTTGTCCCCTAGTAGGATTTATCAATCTATTTAAACATCTAATTAAAGTTGACTTACCACTACCAGAAAGCCCCATAACCACAAAAAATTCTCCATCTTCAACATTAAAACTCACATCATTAACTCCTACAGTGTTTCCAGTCTTCTTTAATATTTCATCTTTACTCAGACCTTTATCTATCAATGGAAAAACTTTTTTTGGATTGGAGCCAAATACTTTGTACACATTTTTGACTTCTATCTTACTCATATTTAACCTCCTTTAATTTACCTTATTAAATTTTAAAAAATTCCCTTATATAAATAATTATTCCTTAATCGATGGCTATTTAGACATAATTTCAGATAATTATTAAAAAAGCAAAAAAATAGACACTATATCATCTGTGTCTCATTTAGAATAAACAAGTCATAACTATGTCTATGATTTTATCACAAAATTTATATAGAGTCAAATTTCATGCCAAAATCACCAATTTTTAAAAGAAAAACCATTTAATTTTTTGTAAAAATTAAATGGTTTTTCTTCTAATTTTTCTCTAATTATAGACATTAATTACTGCAATTTGTTTTTATATATTACTAACCTGATATCATTATATGTTATATTTTCTGGTAATTTGTCTTTTATAGGTTTCAACTTTTCTAATCCTATCCTATCTATAATATCTAATATCTTTTTTTCTTTGCCTTCATCTTCAATAAATCTAGACCAATCTAAGTCATAACCTCTTTCTTCACACTTTTTTAAGTGGTTTATTATTGTAGGTTGTGAAAAATTTCTATTATTAGCTATCTCTTCTAAAGACATCCCTTTTAGATAACTTTGATAGGTTAGATCGTATCTATCTTCATTGAAGTCTTCTGTTTTGTTTGATAATTGGGTTTCCTTAATGTTTTCATTTCTAGCATCCTTTACATCTATGTCTTTTTCATTGGCATATGAATTTATTAGATTAATAAAAAGTTTTCCATAATTTTCATATTTTTTATTGCCTACACCATTTATGCTTAACATTTCTTCTTTGTTTTGAGGATAATATGCAGCCATTCCTTTTATAGTAGCATCATGAAATACCATAAAAGGAGGTATCTCCTTATCTTTAGATATACTAGCCCTTAACTCTTTCAGCTTATTAAATAATTCCTTATCATAATCATATATATCTCTTCCTATAGAAACTTCTTCTTTCTTTGAAGTATCCCTTCTTTCTATGAGATGCCTCTTGTGATAAAGTCTAGTTTTCCCCTTTAATATTTCACCTGATTTATTTGTCAATTTTAATACAGGATATTTATCTGCAGTTATCCTAATATACCCCTTAGAAATCATAGACATTATTATTTCTTTTAATCCACTATTACTATAATCCTTCATTATCCCATAAGTAGACACCTTATCAAGACCTGAACCCAATACTTTTTTATTTTTTGAACCCTTAAGTACCTGTATAACAGTAGTTATACCAAACCCTTCATTCAATCTATACATACAAGATAGAACCTTTTGACCTTCCACAGTTATATCTACCATTTCTGAATCATCTAAACAATTACCACAGTTTTCACACCTGTTATTGATAGATTTTTCACCGAAATAATTTAATATATAATTTCTTAGACAGTAATTGGTATTACAATAATCTACTAAATATTGAAGATTCTTATATAGTATCTCTTGTCTTGTTTCAGACATAGTTTCATTCTCGATTATATATTTTTGTTTTACTATATCAGATGCAGAATACATTAATATACAATGACTTCTTTGTCCATCACGACCTGCTCTACCAGCTTCCTGATAATATGCCTCCATATTCTTAGGCATATTATAATGTATTACAAATCTCACATCTGGCTTGTCTATACCCATTCCAAATGCATTGGTAGCTATTATTATTCTTTTTCTATCAAATATAAAATCTTCTTGATTTGTCTGCCTTATATTACTATTCATGCCACCATGATATCCTACGGTTGAAAATCCCTTTTCGTTCAATTTGTCTACTAATGACTCCACCGTTTTTCTTGTAGCACAATATATTATGCCAGATTCCTCTGTATAGTTTTTACTTAAATAGTTTAAAAGATAATTGAATTTATTGCCTGTTTTTACTACTTCATAAAATAGATTAGGTCTGTCAAATCCGGTCATACACTGGACAGGATTTCTTAATTCCAATAATTCTTTTATTTCTTTTACTATCTCTTCAGTAGCAGTGGCAGTAAATGCTGCAACTGAAGGTCTAGGATTAATATCATTAATAAATTTGGGGATTTCCACATAACTTGGTCTAAAATCATGCCCCCATTGACTTATACAATGTGCCTCATCTACAGCAACCAATGACACTTCAATATCTTTAATAAAATTTCTAAATAATACTGTATTTAATCTCTCAGGGGCTATATAAACAAGTTTATATCTTTCATTCTTAATATCTAACATTATCTTATTGATTTCATTATATTCTAAAGAACTATTTATATATGCTGCTGGAATTCCCATTTCCTCAAGCCCATCTACTTGATCCTTCATTAACGATATAAGTGGAGAAATTACCAAAGTAATGCCCTTCAAAAATACACTAGGTAATTGATAACATAGGGATTTACCACCCCCAGTGGGCATTATACCCAATACATCCTTCCTCTCCAATATGCCATTAATCAGCTCTTCTTGACCAGCTTTAAATTCACTATACCCAAAATATTTATTTAATCCACTATAAATATCCATATTAAAACCTCTCTTTAAAACTATATTTTACTCTTCATTTTATATGTTAACATACATTGGCATTTTTAGTAGCATAAATAAAAAAGGAACT
This sequence comes from Clostridiisalibacter paucivorans DSM 22131, assembly GCF_000620125.1. NCBI lineage: Bacteria > Bacillati > Bacillota > Tissierellia > Tissierellales > Thermohalobacteraceae > Clostridiisalibacter > Clostridiisalibacter paucivorans. The sequence continues at coordinate 22,832 of NZ_JHVL01000035.1, forward strand.
ACTAAAAATGATTTTTAATAGTCCTTAACATTATTAATCTAGTATTAAATTGTCTATGGGTTTTCCTGGGGGAACTATAGGATATACCCCTTGATCTTTATCTATTACGCACTCTATTAATATAAATTCGTTGGCATCTTTCACTTCTTTTAATACTTCCTTCAATTCTAAAATATTCCTAACCTTATATCCCTTTAAACCATAAGCCTGAACTAATTTCACATAATCCACTTCATTACCAATATCTGTCTCTGAATACCTCTCATTTTGAAATAGTCTTTGCCATTGTCTTACCATACCTAAAGTGCTGTTATTAAATAGTATAGTAGTAATCGGTACATTATATTTTGATATTGTGGCCAACTCATTACAGTTCATTCTAAAACTCCCATCTCCACTTATATGTACCACCGGCACATTGGGTTTTCCTATCTTGGCCCCTATGGCAGCACCTAATCCAAACCCCATAGTTCCCAAACCTCCAGAAGATATAAATGTCCTGGGCTTCTCAAAATTCCAATATTGAGCAGACCACATCTGATGCTGTCCCACATCCGTTATCACTAATGCATCTTCCCCTAGAACTTTCTTAGCTTGTCTAAGTATATTCTTAGGATGGAATGCTCTCTCTGTTATTTTATCATGCTCTTTCCAACTGTTTATTCTATCTATCCAATCAGTTCTATTTTTTTCCTCAACATGGGTTATAAGTCTATTTATAATTTCTTTGAGATCCCCTATAAGAGACACTTCCACATCTTTATTTTTACCTACTTCAGTTACATCTATGTCTATGTGTATTATTTTTGCTCCTGGAGCAAATTTATCCACTTTACCCACTACTCTATCACTAAATCTAGCCCCTAATGCTATTATTAAATCACTATTGGTCACTGCTAAATTAGCCTCTTTAAATCCATGCATACCCACAAGGCCTAAAGATAGAGATTTGTTCCTATCAAATCCTCCCAGTCCCATAAGAGTATTGACCACAGGAATAGAACTTTTGTCTACTAATTTCGCTAAACATTCACTAGCCTCTGAAGTTATTATTCCTCCCCCTCCATATACAATTGGACGTTTAGATTGATTTATTATTTTAGCAGCCTTCTTTATTAATTTTTCCTCTTCATTGTTATGATTCAAATACCTTTCTTTTTTATTCAGTATAACACTATGAAAATCCGTCCTTTTTAGAAATACATCCTTAGGTATATCTATAAGCACTGGTCCTGGTCTTCCCTCTCTAGCTATATAAAATGCTTCATTTACAACGCTTTGAAGCTCATTAATATCATTTACTAAAAAATTATGTTTAGTTATGGGAACTGTTATTCCTGTTATGTCTATTTCTTGAAATGAATCTCGTCCCAATATATTAGTCGGGACCTGGCCTGTGATAATTACTAAAGGTATGGAATCCATATATGCTGTAGCTATGCCAGTTACAGTATTAGTAGCCCCTGGACCGGAAGTAGCAAAACATACCCCTACTTTACCAGTGGCTCTAGCATATCCATCAGCTCCATGAACTGCCCCTTGTTCATGGGCTGTTCTTATATGGGTAAAATACTGTCCCTGATCATAAAGTGCATCATAAAGGGGAATTACTGCACCTCCTGGATAACCAAATATAGTATCTACTCCTTGATTTTTTAAACATTCTAATACTACTTGAGCCCCATTAAGTTCCATCTTTTCACATCCTCCTATTTCTTAATCCACGACATCATCTTCCTTAATTCCTGCCCCACTTCAACTATTGGATGATTTAATTCCCTATTTTTTATTGCATTAAATACGGGTCTATTCATTTCATTTTCCAATAACCACTCTTTAGCAAATCTTCCCTGCTGAATCTCTTTTAATACCTTTTTCATCTCTTCTCTAGTATCTTCAGTAACTATTCTATTACCTACCATATAGTCCCCATATTCAGCAGTATCACTTACACTATATCTCATATTTTCAAATCCACCTTCATACAACAAATCAACTATTAGCTTCATCTCATGGAGACATTCAAAATAGGCTATTTCCTTTTGATATCCTGCATCTACTAAGGTATCAAACCCTGCCTTTATTAACTCTGTTATACCTCCACATAAAACACATTGCTCACCAAAGAGGTCTGTTTCTGTCTCCTCTTTAAATGTAGTTTCAAGTACTCCTGCTCTAGTTGCTCCTATTCCCATGGCATATGCAAGGGCTAAATCCTTAGTATTTCCAGAATAATCCTGATGTACTGCCAGTAAAGCGGGTACACCATTTCCCTGCTCATATACCCTCCTTACTAGATGCCCTGGACCCTTAGGTGCTATCATGAATACGTCCACATTTTTAGGAGGTATTATCTGATTAAAATGTATATTGAATCCATGGGCAAATGCCAATGCCTTTCCTTCAGTTAAATTTTCCTTCACATATTGGCTATAAACCTTTCTTTGGACTTCATCGGGTACAAGCATCATAATTATATCTGATTCCTTAGTTGCTTGATCTACAGTCAATACTTTAAACCCCTTGTCCTCTGCCCTTTTCCATGATTTGCTTCCATTATACAATCCAACAATCACATCTGCACCACTATCTTTTAGATTCAACGCATGGGCATGTCCTTGGCTACCAAACCCTATTACAGCTATTTTTTTATTTTTTAGTAGTTCAAAATTACAGTCCCTATCGTAATATACTTTTGTCATTTTAATCATTCTCCTCTCATTTTTGATGTTTAAGCTTCCCTTGCATCATATACATTTACTAATTTTTTCATCTGATTTATACATTTTTCAGCAGTTAATTCCATATTCTCTTCAAGAATAATGGTTAAATTGGCAAAATTGGCATCTTCTAAATTCTCCATATTTACACCCTTTACTTGAAATCTCTTTCTCTTCAATACCCCTACAACCCTCATAAGTACGTCCAAACCATTATCTACCCTGACACACACCTTTTTATCCATAGATACACCTCCTAAAAATTTAAATAAAAAAGCCCCTCGTTCCTAAGATATATAATCTATATATACCTTAGGGACGAGGGGCATTCTCGCGGTACCACCCTAATTCTTAAGTATAATTTATACTTAAGCAACTTTTTTTCAGGTCGAAGGTTTACCTTGAACCCTATCCATATAACGGTAGATACCGAAATCATCTACTTGACCTAAAGGCCTTTTGAATCATCTGCTCGGGAATGATCATTATATCCTATTTAACACCAACTCTCACCAAATGTTGGCTCTCTGTAGTTAAAGGGAGGACATCATTCTTTCCCTCACTGCATTTACTATTTTTAATATATTGTTTATTATTATACTATCGTAATGATAATAAAGTCAACATTATTTTTAAAATTTTCTTAACTTTTTTATTCAGCCTCTATTACTAATGGTAATTTTTTTATATCCCATGGATCTCTATTGAAACTACTAAAGATATCTATTTCCTCAAAACCAGCCTTTGTAAGTAAAGTTATAATCTCATCTTTTCTTATGGGCAATAGCATAATACTATTTTCTATTTCTCTATTTTCATATTTTATAATAAGATTAGTATTAAATTGTATAAATCCATTGATTAGTTTATATTTCCTCACAAATTTTATTTTATCATTTTCTATTGTTGGTAATCCTTGTAGCTTCTCATTTAATACTTTGTCATAATTAATTATTTGAAACTTAAATTTTCCTTGCCTTTTCAGCAATGATTTTACCTTTTTAAAAAAATTTAATATTTCCTCTTTGCTATTTAAATGTACCAATGTATTTCCAAAACATATAATCTGATTAAATTCAGTATCTGAAAATTTCTCATCTATATCCAACATATCTATGACATAATACGCTAGATTTTCAGTCTCATATCCCTTGGCAATATCTATCATATCTGCATCAATATCTATACCTACAGCCCAGTGTCCATACTCATTTAATCTTCTAGTTAACTCTCCAGTAGAGCATCCAATATCCAATATTATTTGATTTTTTTGTACTCTATCTAAAACAAAATTTACCTTGTCATTCTTTAATGGAAATATATAATCATAATACTTTGAAATACTAGTATAAAAAGACAAAACATCTCCTCCCCACATTATAAACATGTTATTGTTGCATATTTATATTACCCTAAAGTGAAATTATTAATCTTCATTTTTAAAATCAAAAAACTGACTGGGTCTATCCCAATCAGTCATGTAAACTATCTATTTATTATTTGGTGGAGGCGGTGGGAGTTGAACCCACGTCCGAAGATACTTTGCAAAGAGCTTCTCCCAGAACAGTTGTTGTTTTTATATTCGCCGCAAAGAACGCTCAACAACAAGCTTTCTCATTGGCTATCTCCAATTGTTCCACCTAAGGTCGGAGCATCCCTTAAGCAGTTCCCCGCATATAATGGCCCTTACTTTAAAATAGGCGGGACTATTTTAAAGAGGGAGCTGCGTTATATTACGCAGCTAAAGCGTAATTTTCGTCTGCGTTTACATTTAGTGCTTAGCTTTTTTATGTGGTACCAAGCCAACCACATCTGGCTACTCCAAACTCCATATCCCCGTCGAAGCCTTATTCGCCCCCGTATATATTTTAATTATATTTTAAACTCATATGCTTTTTCATCCTAAGTTCAGCATCCCTCTTAGCTATGGATTCCCTTTTATCATATAATTTTTTACCCTTAGCTATAGAAAGGTCTATCTTAACTAACCCTCTTTTGTTTATATATATACTCAAAGGAATAAGCGAATATCCTTGTTGAGTTATATACCCAATTAGTTTATTTATTTCTCTTTTATGAAGTAGTAGCTTTCTCTTTCTTAAAGGATCTTTATTATATATATTACCCTTTTCATAGGGACTTATATGCATATTATATATGAATATTTCTCCCTTTTCTACCATTGCATAACTATCCTTTATATTTACTTTTCCTTGCCTTATGGACTTAACTTCAGTCCCTGCCAAAACTACACCAGTTTCTATAGTGTCCTCTATAAAATAACTATGTCTAGCTTTTTTATTTCTAGCTACTATCTTTTTTTCCCCTTTACCCATATATATCACCAAATCCAGTATTTTTATGTGCAACGTTCATTATAGCAAATATATAGTATTATGTCAATATATATAGTATCACCAAATCAACATCAATTAAAGCAATTGAGCTGAATTTTAAAATCCAGCTCAATCATAAATCTATATCTATTTATTCACTCTATTTTCTGGTTCTTTTCCTGATAAAACTCTTATTACTTCTTCACATGCCCTTCTTCGCAATTCTTCCATTGAATCACTTGTAAAAAATGCTGCGTGGGGCGTAATAATTAAGTTTTCCAATTGAAACAATTTATTATCGGGTTTAAGTGGCTCCGTTTCAGTCACATCTAATGCTGCCCCTGCTATTAATTTATTTTTTAATGCTTCATATAAATCATCTTCCTTAACCAAAGGTCCCCTTCCAGTATTTACAATATATGCAGTAGATTTCATATTTTTAAATACATCAATATTGAATTGATGTTTAGTTTCAGGTGTTAGAGGGGTATTAATAGATATAATATCTGATTCTATTATGGCCGTATCAAAATCAACTAATTCTACCCCCATATCTTCAGCAATTTTAGGATCAATATATGGATCTGTTGCAATTATCCTAAATCCAAAGGGCCTTGCCTTTTGTGCAACTAGTCTTGCAATTTTCCCAAAACCAAATATGCCCAATGTCAATGCTGATAACCTTCTCATTTCGGGAAATTCACTAATCTTGTGTATACTTCGTATATCCCATTCTCCTCCCCTTGTATGCTTATCATAAGTATTTATATGTCTTAGCAAGTTGAGCATTAAAGTAATGGTAAAATCTGAAACCTCCTCTATACAATAATCTGGAATATTACAAACTGCAATTCCTTTCTCTCTTGCCCTATCTGTATCTATAGTATCATATCCTATCCCTTGCCTCACTATGACTTTACAATTATTCATAGAATCAATTATTTCCTTGGTTATTGGCTTATCTGCTGTTATGATAGCATCTGTATCAACTACCTCTTTTCGAAATGTCTCCTGATCGTCATTTGGTATAAATACTAAATCTAGACCTGCCTTTTCTATTAAACCTCTCTCATAGGTTGGATTGTTTATTAATACACTACTCAAAACAACTTTTTTTCCCATATATATTACCTCCTAATCATTTTTAAATATATTGAATAGTCCTTTATCTTATTTCATTTAAACTCTAAACTATAGTTTTCCTAAAGCCTCTTTGATTTTATAGCAGGCTTCTACAATATCTTCATAAGAACGACAATATGCCAATCTTATATGACCTTTTCCATAATCTCCAAAGGCCGTTCCTGGGACTCCTACAACCCCTGCTTCATCCATTAAATAATTACAAAAATCCGTCTCAGTCATTCCAAATGCTGTGATATCAGGAAATGCATAAAATGCACCCTTGGGTTTTATCATTTTTAATCCATCTATTTTAGTGAAGGCATCATATAGATAATCTCCCCTTCTTTTAAATTCTTTTACCATATCATCAATAAAATTATCACCATGTTTAAACGCTTCTACAGCACCCCATTGAGCAAATGCTGTAACACAGGTAGAAAAATTTTGATGCACTTTATTTATATATTTGATTGCATTTAACGGTCCAAGTACATATCCCACTCTCCAACCTGTCATGGAAAATGATTTAGAAGTGGATTTTACTACTAAAGTTCTTTCCCTCATATCTTCTAATGTTGAAATAGAAACATGTTCTTGTCCATAAATAAATTCATCATAACATTCATCAGATACGACTATCAAATCCCTTTCTTTGGCTATGTTTGCAATCTTCTGTAAGTTTTCCTTATCCAAGACATATCCTGCTGGATTATTAGGTGAATTAAGTAATATCATCTTTGTATTTTTAGTTATTCTCTTTTCTATTTCCTCTATTCTCAATTCCCAATTATCAACCATAAGTACGGGTACTTCTACTAATTTAACTCCAGCTATAATGGCTTGTTCTCTATAAGCTGAAAAGAAAGGACTGGGACAAATAATTTCTTCTCCAGGGTTCAACATAGTCAACATAATTACACCTATAACCTCTGCTGCTCCACACATTACACTGATTTCTGTTTCATAATCATATTTAAGACCAAAACGTCTTTCTTCCTTTTCACAAATAGCTTTCCTTAAAGGTTTAATACCATTAATATCTGTATAATGAACTTGTCCTTTATCTAGAGCCTTTTTTACTCCTTCCTTAGCAAAATCTGGTGAATCATAGTCTGGCCTACCAATTTCCATATGTATAACCCTTTTTCCTTGTTCTTCTAATTTATTTGCTCTTCCAAATATCTCATATAGTCCTCCAAAAGGCATTGCTTTCAATCTTTCATTACAATCTTTCATTTTATACTCCCCCTATTTTTAAAATTTTTATACTAATAACATGGACAATTGTGGAATAAAAGTTGTCAATAATAGTACAAATATAATAGTTCCAATAATTGGCCATATATATTTAATAATACCTTCCATAGGTATCTTTCCAACTGCTGACGCAATAAATAGATTTGCTCCATATGGAGGTGTAATAAAGCCAATAGCCAAATTCATAGTCATAATAATACCAAAATGAATTGGATCAATATCTAGAGCTATTGCCACTGGCAAAAATATAGGTGCTAAAATAGTACAACTTGAAATATTATCAATAAACATTCCTACTATTAGTAAAAATATATTTATCAACAATAAAATAACTAATTTACTGCTTGAAAAATTAATCAATGCATTTGCCACAGTTCCCGGTACCTGTTCCATAGTCAATAGAGTTCCAAATCCTGAAGATAATCCAATCATAAATGATGTTGCACCTGCTATAACAACTGTATCTTTTAAACAATCAAATAGTTGTTTTTTCCTAATCTCTTTGTATACAAATGTTCCAATAATCCAAGTATATACACATGAAATAGCTGCTGCCTCTGTGGGTGTAAAATATCCACTATATATACCACCCAATATAATTAGAGGACTTAATAATGCCCAAAATGCATCTTTTACTGCTACAAAAACAGATTTTAACGTAGGTCTATCACCTTTACCAGACCATCCATTTTTTTTGGCGATTCTATAATTTAAAAACATCAAAGCTACTCCCATCAATATACCAGGAATAATTCCTGCTAAAAAAAGACTTCCAATAGATGTGCCAGTTACTACACCATAAATTACAAATGGTATAGATGGTGGAATAACTACACCAATAGTTCCAGCTGCAGCTGTTAGTGCTGCCGCATATCCTCCGTCATATCCTTCATCTTTCATAGCTGGCATCATAAAAGATCCCACTGCTGATACTGTAGCTGGTCCCGAACCAGAAATAGCAGCAAAAAACATACAAGTCAATGTTGTTACCATTCCAAGCCCACCAGTTATAAATCCTATTACATGATCAGCTAAATTTAATAATCTTTTGGAAACGCCACCATATCTCATGAAATTCCCTGCCAACATAAAAAATGGTATTGCCATCAATGTAAAAGAATCTAAAGCTGTAAAAGAATTTTGTGCAATCATAATTGGATCTATATTAGTTGCAAACAATACAGTAGTTAACGTTGCCAAGCCAAGTGATATACCAATTGGCAAGCTAATACTTACAAATACAGCTAGCAATATAAATAATAAAATTATCATTATTTACCCCCTCCTAAATTTCTAATTTTTGACCTCATGGTATAGTTTTTGTAGTAATCTAAATATCATCAGACCACAACCAACGGTAACGGAAGCATAAGCATATCCCATTGGTATTTGCATAGCGGGAGATACTTGTCCTCTATTAAACAATATCTTTACTAATTGACCCGATTTAATAGTCATAAATCCAGCAAATACTGTCCATAACACTATAATAAAAATTTCAAAATTCATTTTTCCTTTTTTAGAATATTTATCTCTGAAAGTAGTGATCCTCAAATGTGCATCCTCTTTCACCGCTAGAGAAGCCCCTATCCAAATTTGATACAACATTACATACCGAGCAATTTCTTCAGCCCATGTAAATGAAAAATCAAAAAAAGTCCGTAAAAAAACTTGTAAAGAAATAATCACAACCATGAATACCAATGTTCCAATAAGAAAATATGTTTCTAAATTTTCATCTAGCCATTTCAAAACTTTCAATGTTTTCCCTCCTATTCTAATCATTATATTTTTTAGCTAATTCTATTAGCCTCTTTCCCAACATATCTTCATACTCTTCATAAACAGATTGTGACATCTCAATAAATAAATCTTTTTGTTCTGGACTTACCTCATTTATATTCATCCCTGCCGCCTCTAGTTCTTGCAAAAATTCTTTTTCCATTTCTTGAGTAATCTTTCTTTCATATTCAATCATTTCCCTGGCACATTCTCTTAACATCGTGTTTAAATCCTGTGGAAGATTGTCAAGAAATTCTTTATTAAATAATAAACTTCCTGATGCAAAAAAATGTCCAGTTAAAGATAAATAATCTTGTACTTCATAAAATCTTGAAGAGCTTATTATTTGTAATGGGTTTTCCTGTGCATCAATGGTATTTTGCTGTAAAGCAGTAAACAATTCTGAAAAGCTAATTGGAGTAGGATTTGCTCCCCATGCTCTAAATGATGCCATATGTATAGGGTTTTCCATGGTTCTAATAGAAATGCCAGCTAAATCATCTGGCGAGGAAATCGCTTTCACGCTGTTTGTTATATGTCTATAACCAGTTTCTCCATATCCTAAATTAACAAGATTATGTGGTTCAAGTAATTTATTTAGTTCATAACCTAGTTCATTATCAAATGCTTTATATGCTGCCTCACGTGTTTTAAAGATAAAAGGCAAGTCTCCAACCATAAATTTAGGTTCAAAACCAGCTAAAACTGCTGTTCCTGGAAAAGATGCAGTTATAGATCCAAGGCTTACTGCTTCCACTGCTTGTCTATCTCCACCCAATTGGCTATTGGGATATACTTGTACATCAAATTTACCTTGAGATCTTTCTTCTAAAATTTCCTCAAAATAGACACAGGATAAGTGTATGGGAGATGTCTCATTTGCTACATGAGAAAGCCTAATGACAATGGGACCAGATGAAGTGGGATTTTTTTTATTATAATCTTCTTTATAGAATATACCAGCTGTCAAAAGTACAATAACTAGTACCAATAACAGAAACACGTGCTTCTTCTTCATTTTTTAATCCTCCTTATTTTTTATACTTTAAAATAATTCCTTCAAATAAAAGACAAAATTGACAAAGTAGAAACTCTCCTCCTTTCTATGTATACATGTACATGTATACTTGTATGTGTATATTATATTTAAAGTTTTCTAATTTGTCAATCAATTCTATAAATTCTTAATTGTTACTTTTTTAACTATTGACAAAATAAAAAGTGCCAATACTACGGAGTCTCATAAGACTTCCTAGTATTGACACTTTTAAAATTCACATTATTAATTTAAGCCAATTCTATGGACATACTAATCCTTCTGAATATTTAAATTTTTGATCATACGCATTTTGATATTATGGATATGATTCTGCATATGTTCCTTTGCTTTTTCTGTGTTTTGATTTTCTATATATTTATACAATTCTTTATGTTCTCTTATCACTTCTAAAAAAAATGTATCTGCTGTGGTTGCATTTAAAAAACGTCTAGAATTCATAAGAATGCTTGATAACTGCTTCTGCAAGTATTCATTTTGACTGATTCCAGCTATATAATTGTGTAATTCTGAATCAATATCTAAAAAAACTTTCTTACTTTTAAATTCCCCTGTTAATGCCTCTTCCTGTCTATGTAATATATATCTCATATTTTTCAGATCTTCTTCTGTTCTCAATGTAGCCGCCAATTCAATGGAAAGACCTTCTAATAGTTCTCTAACACTTAAAAGGTCTTCAACTTGCTTTTCGGTCAATTCTGCTACAAATGTACCTTTACCTGGAACAATTTTAAGAAGTCCTTCATATACTAGACGATTAAAAGCCGCCCTAATAGGGGTTCTAGATACACCTATTTGTTTGGATATCTCTTCTTCTTTTATCAATTCTCCTGGTTTTAATTCAAGATTTATAATGGCATCCTTTAAAATCTCGAATGTTCTTTCAGTCAATGTTCCCTTTACTTTTATTTTAGGTAATTGTTTCATAGATTATTCCTTCCCCTTTAACATATCTTTGTTAATATAATATCCATTTTTTTCAATGCTGTCAAGAAAAGCTATTACCCCACTGGCTACTAAACTAATATAAAGTCTATCTCTCTTTTATTTATATTAGTATTTGCTACTCGTATTTTTACTAAATCACCTATTCTATATGTCTTTTTAGTCATATCCCCTATAAGACTATAATTCTCTTCATCAAAGGTATAATAATCATCGGTCAATGTACTTATATGTACCAACCCTTCTATAGTGTTATCTAATTCCACAAACATACCAAAGGATGTAACCCCTGATATTATACCCTCATATTCTTCTCCTAGTCTTTTACTCATATATTCTACCATCTTCAGCTCATCTGTTTCCCTCTCTGCTTCATCTGCTAGTCTCTCTCTCTGAGAACACTGATCAGCTACTTCAGGTAATATTTTTCTTAATTTCTCTATCTTCTTAGTAGACATTCTATTATTTATAAATTTCTTTATTATTCTGTGTATCTGTAGGTCTGGGTATCTTCTTATGGGAGAGGTGAAATGACAATAATTATCAGTTGCCAACCCAAAATGTCCTTCATTTTCCACACTATATCTAGCCTTTTTCAATGACCTGAGCATAATAGTATTTATAACTGTCTCTTCCTTTTTACCTTTTATTTTCTTTATCAGTATTTGTAAGTCTTTAGGATGCACATTTTGTAAACCCTTTATTGTATATCCAAAGTTATATATAAATTTATTAAACTCATTAATTTTTGCCTCATCTGGATCTTCATGTATCCTATATACAAAGGGTATTTGAGACCAGTACATATATTCTGCCACCGTTTCATTACAAGCCAGCATGAATTCTTCTATTATACCATTGGCTATTCTTCTCTCAGCCTTTTTTATATTTACAGGCTTTCCTTCTTCATCTAACACTATATATGCTTCATCAAAATCAAAATCTATGCTTCCTCTATCTTCTCTTTTTTTCTTCAATATATTATAAAGTTCTGCCATGACTTCTATATCCTTCATTATATGAGCATATCTCTCTTTAAGATTCTCATCATCCTTTTCTAATATATCAGATATATCTGTATATACCAGCCTTTCTTTACTTTCTATTACAGATTCTGCTACTCTATGGTCTATTATCTTACCTTTCTTATCTATTTCCATAAATACTGAAAGAGTCAATCTAGGAGTATTGGGATTTAAACTACATATGCCATTAGACAACCTCTTTGGCAACATGGGAATTACTCTATCAACTAGATATACACTGGTACCTCTACTTAATGCCTCTTTGTCTAAAGGGCTGTTTTCTTTTACATAATTAGTTACATCGGCTATATGTACTCCTAACATATAATTGCCGTTATCCAATTTTTCTACAGATATAGCATCATCTAAATCTTTAGCATCTGCACCATCTATAGTAAATATGGTCTTATCTCTTAAATCAAGTCTTCCTATTAAATCTTCATCATTTACTTTCTCTGGTATGTTTTCAGCTTCATTTAGAACCTTCTCTGGAAATTCCTCTGATAAATTATATTTTCTAACTATTGACAAAACATCTGTACCTGCTTCATCTATATATCCTAATACCTCTACTATTTTCCCCTCAGGATTCCTTCTTTTTTCTGGCCATCTTGTTATCTCTACTACTACCTTTTGATTAGTTTTTGCACTATTTATCTCACTCTTTGGCACAAAAACATCCATACTTATTCTTTGATCATCGGGTATTACAAAGCCAAAGTTTTTGTTTTTCTCAAAGGTACCCACTATTTTTTCATTTGCCCGTTCTAAAATCCTTATTACTTCTCCCTCAGGCTTTCTATCTATATTACTTTTTTTATTTAATCTAACAATAACTTTATCACCATGCAATGCTCCATTTAAATCATTTGGAGAAATAAACACATCTGAACAATCTTTGTCCTCTGGCAATAAAAAACCGAATCCTTTAGGATTTCCTTGTAATTTTCCTACTATTAAATTCATCTTTTCAGGTATACCATAAGTATCCTCCCTAGTCTTTATAACTAGGCCCTCTTTTTCCATTTCATCTAGTATTTTATAAAAAGATTTTCGCTGTTCTTTATCTATATCAAATATTTCAGCCAATTCCTTATTAACTAAAGGTTTATAAGCCTTTTCCTCCATAAATGCCAATAACTTTTCCTTAGTACTCATAAAATTCCTCCAATCCCTTTTGTCCTTTTCCATCTATTTTTCCCTAATAATATATTTTATACCCTTATTTCAAAAAATAAAGCACACCTTTCTGTGTGCACAGATTATTGTCAAACATATATTCATCATAAAAGTATAAAACAAAAGTACATTTAGTAAAATTTATAACATATATAGAAATTAGTAGTTAATGGTTAGTAGTTATTAGTTTAATGATTAAATCCATAGGATTTTTTACATCAACTACGAACTACTAGCTACTAACTACTAACTATTTTACAAAATTAGTAACTATTTTAATACCTTTGTTATTAAACTAAATATACCTTTTTGTATACCTTATTTCTTTACTCCTCCTATATTGGCCTTTTTATTAAATAGGTCTACATCATAGGAATACATATTATCATTCTTTTCTCCATGGGCGTCTTCAGCTATATCTATAAGTTCAGTTATCATATCCTTAAATGTTATGCCCATAGGTTCCCACAAATAAAATGCAACTGAACCAGGTAAGGTATTTATTTCATTTACAAAAATATTATCATTTTCATCTATTAAGAAATCTATTCTGGCATTACCTCTACAGTCTAATGAATTAAATGCCCTTTTAGCAAAATTTTGTATATCCTCTGTCATCTTATCAGATAACTCTGCTGGTATAACCCTCTTTTGACCCTTTCCACCTTTTACATCGCTATTGATATATTTATCTTCATATGAAAGTAAATCCTTCCAGCCCAAAGGTTCTTCACAGAAAGATGCCTTTAACTCATCATCCTTACCCATCACTGCACAATTTATTTCTCTGGGATTAACAACAGCATTTTCCACTAAAATCTTTCTATCATATCTTATAGCTACCTCTATAGCATCTATAAGCTTATCTACATCTGTGGCTTTAGTTATGCCTACACTGGAACCTAAATTTGCGGGTTTTACAAATACAGGATATTCAAGTTTGTCTTCTACATCTTTAATAATTGTATCTCTATCTTTTATCCATTTCTTCCTATAAAACCAAATATGATCAACAATAGGTAGGGCTTCCGCTTTAAAAACTGACTTCATAATAATTTTATCCATACCTACAGCCGATGACATAACTCCTGCCCCCACATATGGTACATTTATAAGTTCTAATATTCCCTGTATAGTTCCATCTTCTCCATTTGTTCCATGCATTGCAGGAAAAATCACATCAATACTATCCAATACCTTTTTAGAAAACATTCCTATTTTATTGGGATGATTATATAGATTTTTATCATCATGGGTAGCAGTTATTACTATTTCCTTTGTATTGCCAAATTCTTTATTTTTGAAAGTATCAAATTTCTTTAATTCTTCTCCAGTATACCACTTTCCTTTTTTATCTATATATATAGGCACAGGTTCATATTTAGTCTTATCCATATTTTCCATTACCTGGAGGCCAGTTATCACTGACACCTCATGCTCAACAGTCCTACCTCCAAACAATACACCTACCCTTTTTTTCATACAAAAAATCCTCCTTATTCATTATAATTATCGGGTAAATCATTTTCAAATAATACTACATCTTTCTCTTTTACTAAACTCTGAATAACTCCAGTGGATTCATCCAGTGTCTTTACAACAAATATATTGTCCTTATTAAACTTTTGTTCAACAAGACCTTGGTATATTGGCCTAGTTCTCTTTTCACCAACTAGTATTACGAAATCACAAACCTTACTTATATTCTTGCCAAATTCCTTATTTTCCTCTTCTTCTCTGTCTCCTAATTCCACCATACCTGGAGTAACTATAACCTTTCTTCCTTCTTTAAATTGATTTAAAACCTCTAACGCTGCCTTGGCACCCACAGGATTAGAATTAAAAGCATCATCTATAATAATCACACCTGTACCTGGATTGATTAATTGTAGTCTATGAGGAATAGGCTCTACCTTAGATATCCCCTTAGATATATCATCTAAATTCATTCCCATTGCATTGGCCACTGCTACCCCTGCCAATATATTGGATATATTGTGCTTGCCTAACAATTTGCTACTACACTTTACACTATTACCTTCTTTATCTGACAATATAAAAGTAGAGCCGCCCTCATTAACTTCTATATCTTTAGCATATATATCTAAATATTCATGGTCTTTTATACCATATAATATCTTTTCTTTAAAAGTCTTATCTGCTAATTTCCTTACATATTTATTATCATAATTGAATATTGCTATACCATCAGCAGGTAGATTCTCTATCAGTTCATATTTAGTTTTCATTATGTTTTCTATGTTTTTAAATGTCTCTAGATGGGTAGGTCCTATGGAAGTAAGTACACCTATTTTAGGTCCTACAAGTTTAGCTAATTCATCTATATCACCTATATTCCTAGCTCCCATCTCTACTACAAAGGCCTCATAACTATCATCAAGGGTATTATTTATAACTTTACTTAT
Organism: Clostridiisalibacter paucivorans DSM 22131; assembly: GCF_000620125.1. Classification (NCBI taxonomy): domain Bacteria; kingdom Bacillati; phylum Bacillota; class Tissierellia; order Tissierellales; family Thermohalobacteraceae; genus Clostridiisalibacter; species Clostridiisalibacter paucivorans. The sequence goes on from NZ_JHVL01000035.1 coordinate 38,684, forward strand.
ACCCATAGGGGTATTATAGCTTTCTGGTGTGTTTAATACATTATATTTATGCCTTAATATTTCAGCAGTGATAAATTTGGTAGATGTCTTGCCAAAACTACCAGTAATACCAACTATATTCATATTTTCAAAGTTTCTTACTTTATTATATGCCATATCATAATAATATTTATTTATTCTTTTTTCTATGGGTAATACTAGTAAATTGGCTAATATTATAGTCTGAGGAATACCATAAATTATAAGTAATGAACCTATTAATATAAGATCAAAGGGTCTATCACTAAAATTTATGACAACTAATCCATATATCAGCATAATAATTAAATTTATTGCTATAATAGCTATAAATAATCTTTTAGCCCTTTTAGTAAATACTAAGTCCTTTTTAGCGTTTTTACTTTTAAAATCTTCCACTAATAAAAAACAAAATAGTAAGAACAACAATATCATTGGTAATAAAAGTATCTTAGAATCTATTAGTATAACTATTATCTCTAATAAGAATAACGCAATGGCACTATTCCTTACCTTATTTGAAAATACATTTTTACCAGATTCCTTTAGCCACCTTTTATATTGATTATTTCTGTATCCCTCCAATTGCATCATATGTAATGTATATCTTGATGTCCAATACATAGGTATTAACCATATAACAAATAATATAGCTCCTATAATCCCTAAATTATTTAAAATGATATCCATTTTTCACTCTCCTAACTACTACTATCCAAAAAACTATCTATAACCCTATTAAATGTATACATCTGGTCTATATAAGAATAATGCCCTGCATTATCCAATACTACTAGACCGCTACCCTCTATTTCATTTTCCATTATTTTTCCCATATAAAGTGGAGTAGCATCATCATCCCTTCCCCATACTAATAATGTTGGTACATTTATATTTTTTAAATATGGTCTTAAGTTTTCATTTATTACTTTAACCATTATTTTTCTCATAATTCCATCGGCCGCTCTATAATCCTGTGAGCCATATCTCTTATAAAACTTCTCTAATCTCTTATCCTTTTCCTTCCAAAAAAATAATAGATTATATATTCCCTTCATTATTTTAAATGTATATACTTTAAGATAATATTTAGGTTTCCTCTTTGGAATTATACCTGCACTGTCTATAAGTACCATTTTGCTTAAAATATCTGGATATTTATTGGCTAACATTATAGATACCCTGCCCCCGTGGGAGTGACCCATAAGTATTATATCCTTAATATTCAATTTATCTACAAATTTTTTTATAAAGTCAGCATATTCTTCAGAACCCCATACAGTTAGAGGTCTATCACTTTGACCAAATCCTGGTAAATCCAATGCCCATACCTTATACCTATCTTTAATATGATTATATATAGGTATAACTGTATCTATATTTGCCCCCCATCCATGAAGAATAAGGACATTTTCTCCTTCACCTTCACATATGTAATTAATCCTTAATCCATCTATATCTATATGCATTTAACCATCCTCACTACTTAATTTAAATAAATCTATACATATAATATTAATATTCAATAAAGTAAAGTAATTATACCTCATTATATTTTAATTATCTTATTTGATTATAACAAAACTTACTTTCAAATGCCATAAAATCATTATAAAATAGGAAAACTTACATTTTCATTGTTCCCTATTTATAAATAATTCATTAAAAAAGGACAATCCTGAGATTGTCCCTTTGATTAATCTTATTATAGTAATCCACCAAATTTTAAGAATAGAGGTGCAAATACCAATGCAACTATGGTCATAAGTTTAATAAGTATATTTATAGAAGGACCAGAAGTATCCTT
>NZ_JHVL01000036.1 GCF_000620125.1 Clostridiisalibacter paucivorans DSM 22131
CAATCTCACCCATTACTGTCTTGATACATGTTTTCTTGAAACCTTTATTTCTATATATCTTCTTATCTCTTTCTTTCATTAGCTCATCATCTAGTTGATTAAGTAGCTCTGTGATTATTTCACATGCCTGACGGCAAACAAATTCATAAATCCTTTTCTCTAAATCCTTGAAATTTATATCCATTTCCTTTAAACTTATCTTATACATGTAATCACCTAACTTTCTAGTTTTCTTCGCAGATACTATTATATTGGATGATGCATGTATATGAAAGATGCCTTAAGGCATCTTTTTTATTTTTTGTCCTTTTTGCCTACTAAAATTATACTCTAAGAATAAAATTGACAATTTTTCAGAATAATTGTACAATGTATTTAGACGATTAACTAAACGTCTAAAGGAGGTAGAGAATGAATAAAGTATTTAAGGCATTGGCAGACCCAACAAGAAGAAAAATATTAGAAATTTTAGTAAATGGAGATATGACCGCAGGAGATATAGCTAAATATTTTAATATAAGCAAACCTTCTATAAGTCATCATTTAAGTATGTTAAAAAATGCAGAATTAGTATTATGGGAAAAAGATGGGCAAAATATAATATATTCATTAAACACTACTGCGTTTCAAGATATAGTAAGATGGAGTTTTAATATATTGAATAAGGAGGGGGAAAGGGATGAAAGAGATAAAGATAAATAAAAAATTGTTGATATTAATAATAGTATCTATAATTATGACTATAGCTATTTATAATAAATTACCCCATAGGGTTCCTAGTCATTGGAATTTCAAAGGGGAGATAGATGATTATCAAAATAAAGCATTTGTATTTTTCAGTGCTACATTGCCATTAATAATATATTTATTAATGTATATTGTTCCGAATATAGATCCAAAGCGGGAATCTTATAAGAAACATAAAAAGGCATATATGGCGACTATATACGTAGTGACTTTATTTTTAATTACATTACATTGGTTATCGATATTAGTAGCATTGGGTTATAGTATTGATATTAGTTTAGTTGTACGGATTGGTATAGGTATAATGTTTATTGTATTAGGAAATTATATGGGACAGATAAGACATAACTATTTATTTGGAATTAAAAATCCATGGACATTGGCAAATGAAAAGGTGTGGAGAAAAACCCATAGATTTGGAGGATATTTATTTATGATTGTGGGATTATTGTTTGTAATATCTATACTTATAAATAATAGTTTAAATTTTATAATCCCAATAATTTCTCTGTTTTTTATGTTAATAATAGTAAATGTATATTCATATCTGTTATATAAAGAATTAAAAAAATGAATGAATCAAAAACTCCCGATGAGCATTAATGCTCATCGGGAGTTTTTACTTTTGTTTAAATAAGTATGAGGACAATTTATTATAATTTCTCTCATATAATTGGAAGCAAGTGTATAGATATATATATATAACAAATTAAATGTAAACTATTGATGAGAGATTTGACTACAAACAAAAGAAGTATAATTTTTTGAAAATTAACAATATTTGCATAGGCCAGTTGTCGTTTGTTTTTAAATTTAAAAAAAGGGGGATTTTGAAATGACCAAAAGGCTTATATCGATCTTACTTGTACTGATACTAATAATTGGATTGGTAGCTTGTGGTGGACAGGAGACTTCTAATGATGAACAGGAAGTAGAGGAGAACAAAGAAGAAGTGATAGAAGAAAAAGAAGAAAAATCAGAAGAAAATTGGAAGATAGGTATTATGACAGGTACTGTGGTACAAAATGAAGAAGAATATAGAGCTGCTCAAAAGGTACTTGATAAATATGGAGAGGAACATGTGAAGCTTATGACTTATCCTGCAAAGTTTATGGATGAGCAAGAAACTACCATATCAAATGTTGTGAGCATGGCATCTGATCCTGATGTAAAAGCTCTTATATTCGTACAGGCCATTCCTGGAGCATCTGCTGCGATAGAAAAGGCTAGAGAGATTAATCCAGAGTTATTGGTTATAGCAGGAGTGCCTGGTGAAGATCCTAAGATGATTTCTGATAAGGCAGATATAGTATTTGCCCTTGATGAGTTAGCAATGGGCACAACTATACCTGAGCAGGCCAAGAAACAAGGTGCAACTAAATTGGTACATTATTCATTCCCACGACATATGTCCTATGCATTACTTTCTGCTAGAAGAGATCTTATGAAGGAACATTGTGAAGAGATAGGATTGGAATTTATAGGTGCATCTGCACCAGATCCTACAGGGGATGCAGGGGTATCTGGTGCACAGCAATTTATACTTGAGGATGTACCAAGAATGATAGAAAAGCATGGCAAAGATATTGCGTTTTTCAGTACTAACTGTTCTATGCAAGTGCCGCTAATTAAGGCTACACTTGAAGCAGGAGGTATATATCCACAGCCTTGTTGTCCATCACCATATCATGGTTTTCCATCAGCGTTAGGTATAGAGATACCAGAGGACAAAAAGGGTGATATAGCATATGTTGCTGGAGAAATTGATAAGAAGATAGATGAAAAAGGGGGAGATGGAAGATTTTCTACTTGGCCAGTACCTTGTAATATGATGTTTATTGAAGCCGGTGCAGAATATGCTGTAGATTGGATAAAAGGAGACATAACTGAGAAGATAGATGTAGAAGCTATAAAGGAAAAATTCAAGGCATATGCAAATACTGATGTTGAGGAAAGTATTGATGTCAAGATAAGAACTTTGGAAGAAGGCGGACAAAAATATGATAATTATTTCTTGGTATTGCTAGATTTCTTAAATTTCTAGGATATAAATAATTAAAACAGTAGCGTAAATTGATTAAGGTTGCCTTTTTATGGCAACCTTATATTCTCATATCACATAAAACTATGGGGTGGTGAAGCTGGATGGAAGAGAAATATACTCTTCAAATGAAAAATATAGATAAAGAGTATTATGGCAATAAGGTCCTGAAGGGCGTAGATATTTGTGTTAAACCAGGAGAAATCCGCGCATTATTGGGAGAAAATGGAGCAGGAAAATCTACCCTCATGAATATATTATTTGGTATGCCTGTAATACATGCAACAGGAGGGTTTACTGGAGAGATACTAATAGATGGAGAATCAGTAGATATAAGTTCACCTAATGAAGCTATGGCTCTAGGCATAGGCATGGTACATCAAGAATTTATGTTAGTTCCAGGATATAGCATAACCGAGAATATAAAGCTAAATAGGGAATCAACTAAGAACAATCTGATAAGTAATATTTTAGGTGAGAAACTTAAGACATTGGATTTTAAAGCTATGCATAGTGATGCCAGAAAGTCACTGGATACATTGGGAATGGAGACAAAGGAAAAATTAAGGGTTCAAGGTCTTCCAGTGGGATATATGCAGTTTATAGAGATAGCTAGAGAAATAGATAAAAGGGGCATTAAACTGTTGGTATTTGATGAGCCCACTGCAGTCTTAACAGAGAGTGAGGCAGATAATTTAATAGACTCCATGAAAAGATTGGCTGCTAAAGGAATCGCTATATTATTTATTACCCATAGACTTAACGAGGTCATACAAGCTACTGATAATGTTACTATACTTAGGGATGGCGAAATGGTTGCCAATAGAAAGACTTCTGATACGACTGTAGAAGAACTGGCTAAACTTATGGTAGGAAGGAAGATTGAATTACCAGAAACTGATTATGAGCAGGATAATTATGAGAATAAAAAAACAATTATGTCTTTGAAAAATATATATGTAGATATGCCTGGAGAAGAGGTTAGAGGAATAACCCTTGATATAAAGGATAGAGAAATACTTGGACTAGGAGGATTAGCAGGACAAGGGAAAATTGGTATTGCCAATGGAATAATGGGATTGTATGAAACTAGAGGACAAATATATTTAGATGGAAAGGAATTAAAATTGAATAATACAAAGGAGGCACTAGCAAAAGGTCTTGCCTTTGTGTCTGAAGATAGAAAGGGAGTAGGGTTGTTACTAGACTCATCTATTGAACATAATATAGTAATTACAACCATGCAAGTTAAGGGGAAGTTTTTAAAAAAATTCGTATTTTTTGACCAAATGGATACAAAAAAAATAAGGGAACATGCCAAAACAATAATCAAGGAATTGGACATCAGATGTACAGGACCAGATCAAAAGGTAAGTAGACTCAGTGGAGGCAATCAACAAAAGGTTTGTCTGGCTAGAGCTATAACTTTAGAACCTAAGGTGTTGTTTGTATCAGAGCCTACTAGGGGGATAGACATAGGTGCCAAGAAAATAGTATTAGATTTATTAGTTAAATTAAATAAAAAATATGGAATGACCATAGTTATGACATCTAGTGAATTGGCAGAACTAAGGACTATATGCGATAGAATAGCTATAATTACAGAGGGAAAAGTTGAGGGAATTTTGAGGCCTAATGCCAGTGACAAAGATTTTGGACTGATGATGTCTGGAGAATACAATAAAGTTTACGGCAAGGAGGTAATGTAGATGTCTGAAGCTATAAAAGGTTTCACAAAAAAAGTTGGATTACCTAGATTGATAATCGCTTTATTCTTTATATCTCTTTGCATAACTGCAGTATTTTTGAAATTACCAGCACTTACACTTCTCTCTGATAGTATAAGGAGATTTGGAATGTATGGTGTATTAGTATTAGCAATGGTACCTGCAATACAATCAGGTATAGGACCTAATTTTGCATTACCTCTAGGGATAGTATGTGGAATACTGGGAAGCCTTATCAGTATAGAGATGGGACTAATGGATTTATGGGGATTTGTAGGTGCTATAATAATTTCTTTACCATTCGCAATATTATCGGGGATAGCATATGGAATATTACTTAATAAAATAAAGGGTTCAGAGATGCTGATAGCTACATATACAGGTTTTTCGATAGTGTCTTTTATGAGTATAATGTGGATAATATTACCATTTAAACATAATGAAATGGTGTGGCCCATAGGAAAAGGATTGAGGGTTACTATTTCCTTAGATAGTACATTTGGTCAAATACTTAATAACTTTTTAGATTTTGCAATAGGAGATATCATGATTCCTACAGGATTATTATTATTCTTTTTTGGTTCATGTCTTATAGTATGGCTGTTTTCAAGGAGTAAGTTAGGTCTAGCTATAAAGGCATCGGGAGATAATCCCAAATTTGCATTGGCATCGGGGATAAATATTGATAGAAGTAGAATAATAGGAACCACTTTATCTACTGTATTAGGGGCGATTGGGATAATAGTTTATGCACAAAGTTATGGATTTATGCAGCTCTATCAGGCACCATTGATGATGGCATTTCCTGCTGTTGCAGCTATACTTATAGGTGGAGCATCTGCCAAAAAAGCTAGGATATCCCATGTTATAATTGGAACTTTTTTATTACAAGGTCTTCTCACCGTTGCACTACCAGTTGCTAATCAAATAGTAAGTGAGGGTGATTTATCAGAGGTCATGAGGATGATAGTTCAGAATGGAATAATCCTCTATGCACTGACTAAAGTAGGGGGGGATGACTAGTATGGATAATATACAAAATGTAGAGTCAAAAAAACCTAAATCCAATAGAGCAAAAAGGATGTTTTTAGATAATAGTGTTACAGTATTGTTCGTAATTATATGTATTATAGGGGTTAAATTATCTAAACTACCATTGGTTTTTATAGTAAACGAGCTTGCAACTAGACTTGCCAGAAATTCATTTTTAGTATTGGCATTACTCATACCTGTAATGGCAGGAATGGGATTGAACTTTAGTATAACTGTTGGAGCTATGGCGGGACAAATAGCTATTATTACAGTGGTACATTGGGGAGTAGGAGGATTACCAGGTTTTTTATTGGGGACAATATTGGCATTTCCATTGGCAGTATTGCTTGGAAATTTAACAGGAAGACTTTTGAACAAAACTAAGGGAAATGAAATGATTGCTGGTATGATTACTGGATATTTTGCCAATGGTATATATCAGTTTATATTCTTATTTCTAGTTGGAACACTGATACCTATGAAAAATGAGATAATGATGCTCAGTAGTGGAGTAGGTATAAGAAATACAGTAGATCTTGCTAGAGATAATGGAATGATGTATGCATTAGATGAGATATGGTATATGCCATTGTTTACTGTGTTGTTAATATTTGGCATGATTTTAACGGGGGTATATGTATATAAGATAGTGAAATCAAAGGATATGATAATAGATGATTTTGATAAGTTCAAGTATTTTTCCAAGATGATTTTAGGGATACTTGTTATTGGATTTAGTATATGGATAATGATTGGCAGTGGGATACCTAAAACCCTTAAAATGTTGAAAAAGATCCAGTTCCCAATGGTAACTGGTATTGTAGTAGGATTAGCATGTCTGTTTAATGTACTCATTACTAGAACTAAATTGGGTCAGGATTTTAGGACTGTGGGACAAAATAGGCATATAGCAGAGGTTTCAGGGATAAATGTGGATAAAATAAGGATTATAGCAATAACTATATCTACAGTATTAGCGGCTTGGGGCCAAATGATATTTTTGCAAAATATGGGCGTATTAAATACTTACGGAAGTCATGTTCAAATAGGGTTATTCTCCATAGCAGCTTTGCTTATAGGTGGAGCATCTGTTACTAAAGCCACTATAGGGCAAGCATTATTAGGGGTGATTTTATTTCACACCTTATTTATAGTATCCCCTATGGCGGGCAAGGAACTATTTGGAGATGCTCAAATCGGAGAATTCTTTAGAGCATTTGTGGCCTATGGAGTTATAGGTGTATCATTAGGACTTCATGCATGGAGGAAGAAAGTAGGAAAAGTTTAAATACCATAAAAAACTGGGGTGGATTTTCCCCAGTTTTTTATGGTATTTAAAACAAAATATGATATTATAAAACTAATGTAAAATCAACTTTAAAATGGGGAAGAGGGAAAAATATGATTGATATAACAGATTTGTTGTCCAATAAAGATAAGAGTGAGTCTATTAGATATGCAAAGCAATGTAGTGAAAGTAATACAGGAGTAAAAAAGGGATTTGGTCCTGTAATAGCATGGAATATAACTAGGATGTGTAACTATAAATGCAAACATTGTTATTCTAATTCCAATGGATTGAGAGTTAAAAATGAGCTCAGTATTGATGAAATCTATAATATTGTAGATCAATTTAAAGAGATGAATGTCCCTGTAATATTGCTTTCTGGAGGAGAACCCCTTATGAGGGAAGGCATACTAGATATTATAAAATATATAAGAGACAAAAATATAAGAGTCAGTTTATCTACAAATGGAAGCCTTATAGATAAAAATATTGCATATCAGCTTAAAGATATGGGTATATCTTATGTGGGAATAAGTATAGATGGTACCCAATATACCAATGATATATTTAGAGGAGTAGATGGTGCATATGTCAATGCTATAAGGGCTATAGAGAATTGCAAGGAAATAGGACAAAAAGTAGGACTTAGGTTTACTCTTCAGAGGGATAATTATAAAGAAGTTCCAGATATATTAAAGCTGATGGAAGAAAAAGATGTGGAAAGGATATGTTTTTATCATTTGGTGCCCACAGGAAGGGGAAAGGGTATTGAAGATAAGATGTTAACCCATGGAGAAACTAAAGAAATATTGGATTTTTTATATACATATTCAAAAGATATAATAAAAAACAAAAAAAATAGAGAGATATTGACAGTGGCTAATCACAGTGATGGACCATATATTTATTTGAAATTATTGAAGGACAATCCTGAAAAGGCCCAAGATGTACTAAAATTATTGTTGAGAAATAGAGGAAATAGGTCGGGAATGGCCATTGCTAATGTAGACTGGGAGGGCAATGTTTATCCAGATCAGTTTAGTAAATTCTTAAATTTAGGTAATCTAAAAAAAGAAAAATTCAAGGATATATGGAATAAAGAGAATCAATTGATGACGAAGTTGAGAAATAGAAAAGACTATATAACGGGAAAATGTAGTAAATGTAGATTTATTGATATATGTAATGGAAATCTTAGGGCGAGGTCATATAGTATCAATGATGATCTTTGGGCTGAAGACCCTGCCTGTTATTTAGGAGAGGATGATATATGCTAGTTTCGTGGAATACTACTAAGAGATGTAATCTATATTGTGAACATTGTTATAGGGATGCTTCAGATAAGGCCTACAAAGGAGAGTTGAATACCCAAGAGGGTAAAAAACTAATTGAAGATATAAAAAAGGCAGGATTTAGATTATTGATATTTAGTGGTGGTGAGCCATTAATGAGGAAAGATATATATGAACTTATATCCTATGCTGATAGGCTTAAACTGATACCAGCATTGGGAACTAATGGGACCCTTATAACAAAGGAAGTAGCAAGCAAATTGAAAGAATCAGGTATTAGGGCAGCAGCAATAAGCATAGATAGTACAGATATGAACAAACATGATAAATTTAGGGGCAAAGCTGGAAGCTTTAAAAGAGCTATGGAAGGGATTAAAAATTGTTTGGAAGTTGGGATTAGGGTACAGATAAATACTACAATTAGTAAAGATAATAAGGAAGAGATACTTAAACTTACAGATTTTGCAGAGATGGTTGGAGCATCATCCCATCATGTCTTTTTTCTTGTGGCAACAGGTAGAGGAAAAGATATTAAAGATAGATTTTTAGATAAGGATGAATACTTTGATTTATTAGACGTAATATTAGAGAGGCAAAGACAGACCAATATTGAATTGAAACCAACATGTGCTCCCCAATTCATGTCTATTGCTAAAGAAAAAGATATGGATATGAGATTTACCAGAGGATGTATAGCAGGTATTAAGTACTGTTGTGTATTACCCAATGGAGATGTTAATATATGTCCATATTCCCCTGTGAACACAGGAAATATCAGAGAAAAGGCATTTGATGATATATGGAAGAATAGTCCAATATTTAATAGGTTGAGGGACTTTGAGAATTATAAAGGAAAATGTGGAGTGTGCTCCAATATATCAATATGTGGAGGATGTAGAGCTAGAGCATATGAAGAGACGGGAGACTATATGGAAGCAGATCCACTGTCCACAAATTGTTATATAAGAGAAGGGAGATAAATTCTATGAATGCTATGGAAAAACTTATATTGAATGAAGCTCAAAATGGAATTTCATTTAGCGAAACCCCCTTTTTAGACATAGCTAATAAACTCAATATAACAGAAGACCAGGTAATTGATGCACTAAATAGTCTAAAAGAAAAGGGATATATAAGGCGTTTTGGTGGGGTAGTCAATGTAAATAATATAGGCATAAAGAGTACACTTATAGGCATGAAGGTACCAAATAAGTATATAGATGATGTAGCAAATCATATAAGTAGTTATAAAGAGGTTACTCATAATTATAGTAGGACTGATGAATACAATCTATGGTTTACAATTATGGCTAAATCTCAACAAAGGATACAGGATATAATAGATGAGATAACAGAAAAAACAGGAATTAAAGAGATTATAGATTTACCTTCTGTAAAAAAATATAGGACTAAGGTATATTTTAAGATGGACTAATAGGAGGAAATAAATGGATAATTTAGATAAAAAGATATTGATAGAGATTTCAGGTGATATGGATATTTCTAAAGATATGTTCAAAAATATTGCAGAAGAATTTAATATTTCACAGAAAGAATTATTAGATAGATTAAATACTATGAAAGAGAAGGGATACATAAAAAGAATAGCCCCTATAATTAGACATTACAAGACTTCTTATATATGTAATGCGATGACTGTATGGAATGTTTCAGAAGATAAAAAAGAACAACTTATAGAACTTATGCTAGATATCGAAGGAATAAGTCATATATATGAAAGAGAGACCAATGAAAAATGGAAATACAATATATTTGGAATGGCCCATGGTAAAAAAGAAAGTGATATAAAAGATATAGTCAATAAGCTTTCTACTGCTACAGGGGTAAAGGATTTTAAATTATTATATACTGAAAGGAAATTTAAAAAGACAAGTCCAGATATAGGTTATATTTTAAAATAATTATGTGATATTTCAATATATTTCAAGGCTATACATATCTTCAGTTTTGTCATTGATATATTTTATAGCGTCTTTAATTCCTTGATTGTATATAGTAGGACCTATATTTTCAATTATGAAGTCTAGAAAGAGCATAGCAGATAGATCACCTATATCTTCGTCTCTTTCTTCATTGAAATAATTCTTTATTTCTAAAATAAGAGATTCTTTAGTCTGTTTGTTTAATTTAATCTTATTATTTTTACTCAATATATTCACCTCTATTCAATTATAATATATGAAAAAATTCAAGTCAAAGTTATTGACATAATATTTTGCTTATGATACTATAGATAAAATCGAATAAGTTCTTATCATGAGTTAGGGTAGAGAGTTGGCTCAGTGACCCTACACCAACCTGCTATATAAGGCAAGGTGGTTCTGCTAACATCGATAAGGAGGATGAATATGATACCAAACCTCTCTTAGCGATGTGCTAAGAGGGGTTTTTTATATTTACAATTAAATATTTTCTTATCAAGAGAGGTGGAGGGACTGGCCCTATGAAGCCCAGCAACAACCCATAAAATGGGGGTGTGCTAAATCCTGCAGGTTGTACCTGGAAGATAAGAAGTTTAAGTATTTCACACTTCTTATCTTTTGATAAGAAGTTTTTTTATTATACAAGGAGGAATGTAAAATGAGTAAAAAATGGAGTAGAGAAACAGTATGTGTTCAAGGTGGTTATGTGCCAAAAAAGGGAGAGCCGAGAGTATTACCAATATATCAAAGTACTACATATAAATACGATGATCCAGATTATGTTATGGGACTATTCGATTTAAAAGAAGAAGGACATATGTATTCTAGAATAAGCAATCCCACTGTGGAAGCTATAGAAAGGAAAGTAAATGCATTAGAGGGAGGTGTAGGAGCACTGGTAGTTTCATCGGGACAATCAGCAACACTTTTAGCTATATTAAACATATGTAATTCGGGAGAACATATTTTGGCAGCATCAACAATATATGGTGGAAGTCATTCATTATTAGGTAAGACACTTAAAAATTTAGGTATAGCAGTAACGTTTTTTGATGTGGAAGCAGAGGAAGAAGAAATATTGAGCTATTGTAAACCTGAAACTAAAGCCATATTTGCAGAAGTTATAAGTAATCCAGGGCTTAATATTATAGATTTTGACAAATTCTCCAATATATCAAAAAAAGTCAATATTCCTCTAATAGTTGACAATACCTTTCCTACACCATATTTATGCAATCCATTAAAGCATGGGGCAAATATAGTTATACATTCAGCCACTAAATATATGGATGGCCATGCAACTAGTGTAGGAGGAGTAATAGTAGATGGTGGAAATTTCAATTGGGAAAATGGCAAATATCCTGGGCTTACAGAGCCAGATTCCAGTTATCATGGTATAAGATATGTTGAAGAGTTTAAAGAAAAGGCATATATAGTCAAGGCTAGAGTACAACTCCTTAGAGATATGGGTACAGCTTTAAGTCCTTTTAATGGATTTTTAATAAATTTAGGATTAGAAACTCTTCATTTGAGAATGAAGAGGCATAGTCAAAATGCATTGGCATTGGCAAGATATCTTAGCAATCATCACAATGTAAATTGGGTTGGATATCCTGGACTAGAAGACCATAGAAGTCATGAATTATGTAAAAAATATTTGCCGCTAGGGGCTGGAGGGATGCTCACATTTGGTATAAGGGGAGGAAAAGATACTGCAATGAGATTCATGAAAGAGCTTAAAATTACTGCATTGGTAGTTCATATGGGAGATGCTAGGACATCAGTATTACATCCAGCTACTACCACACATAGACAATTAGATAAAAAGGCATTAGAGAAATCTTTAGTTACCGAGGATATGATAAGGGTCTCGGTGGGAATAGAAAATATAGAAGATATATTAAATGATTTTGAATATGCACTAAAGGAAATATAGGATAGAGGTGAAATGCTTATTATGTGTTCAAAAAAGATAGGTACAAAAACCAAAATCAGTGTCAATGATAAATGTATTGATATTATAGTTTTAAATTTGATGCCTAATAAAATAGAAACAGAAAATCAAATTTCAAACATTCTAAAGGAATTACCTGTTACAGTAAATTTAGAATTTATGTATGTGGATACCCATAATTATAAAAATATAGATAAAGATTATTTAAGACAAAAATATAAAAGATTAACAGAGTTAAAGGACAAAAACTATAATGGAATGATTATTACTGGTGCACCTGTTGAGCATTTGGCTTTTGACCAAATAGATTATTGGGATGAGCTTACAGAAATCTTAGAGTATGGAAAAAACAGTGTGAATTCTACTATGTATATATGTTGGGGTGCCTTAGCAGGATTAAATTATCATTATAATGTACCAAAATATGATTTAGACAAAAAGGTTTTTGGTGTATATACACATAGATTGTTGCACAGAGAAGAACCTCTATTGATGGGATTTGATGATGAATTTATGTCTCCACATTCTAGGCACTCAGAGATAAGAAAGGAAGATTTAATAGATATAAAAGATCTAGAAATATTATCAGAATCTAGCGATGCAGGTATATATATAGTAGCATCAAAAAACAAAAGACATATTTTTGTATTGGGACATTGTGAATATGGTCCATTAACTCTAAAAAGGGAATATGAGAGGGATATACAAAAAGATATGGAAACTTCTATACCTAAGAACTATTTTCCTCAAAACAACCCGAATAAGTTACCCATAATAAGATGGAAGGCCCATAGTAGATTGTTGTTTCAAAATTGGATATTAAATTATTTGATATAGTATAAACATTGTAGACCACATCAGTTGCTTTTTTCTTTGGTGTGGTTTACAATATTTACAAGAGTGATTGGATATATAATTTGAAATAGAGGTGTTTATAATTATGAAAAACAAGAGACTACCTATAGCACTTTTTAATGGCACAGTGGCCACTACCAATGGATTATATTCTATTGAAGATATAGATTTGAAAACTGCAAAAAAGTATGTAAAAGAAAATGGATTTATATCTGCCATAGGACATGAGGCAACTGCAGAGATAATGTCTGAAATATTAGGACAAGATATCTCAATGAACAGGATACAATTTCATCAAAAGGTTGGACAAATAGCTATAGTATTTAAATTAAACGAAAGACCAGAGGAAGGTAAAATATTAAGTAGAGATGAAGTAGAAAAAGTCGGATATAGTCTCAAAAAAATGGAAAGACTTGAATAAAAAATATTTTATTAAAAATGTATTGAAAAAAACAAAAGTATGTTATAATATATACATAGTAATCGTTTACTAAATAAAAATTGAGGAGTTTTCTATGAGCAGAAATAGACCTACAATATATGATATAGCTAAACTTGCCAACACATCTACAGCTACTGTATCTAGAGTTTTAAATGATACTGGCTATCCTGTAAAAGAGGAATTGAAGAAAAGAGTTATTAAGGCCGCTAAAGAGTTGAATTATACTCCAAATCTAGTAGGAAGACATTTAAAAACTAGTAAAAGTAACGATATTGGAGTTATAGTGCCTAGTATATCTAACCCTTATTATTCTCTTTTGGTAAATGGAGTAGAAAATGTTGCAAGAAAAAGGGGATATAATATTCTGCTATGTAATTCCCATAGAGATCCTCAAAGGGAAAAGGATTACCTAGAATCTTTATATCAGAAACAGGTAGAAGGGATAATAATTTCATCTATAACCTCAGATACTGAATACATAAAAAAATTGCAGATAAATGGATTAAAGATAGCTGCATTTGACCAAGATATTGATTTAGACTGTAATAAGGTGAATTTTGATTATTATAGGGGAGGTTGTATAGCTGCTCAATATTTGATAGATAGAGGGCATAGAGATATAGGATTTATTAGTGCACCTCTTACTAGATATAGTAGAAAAGAATTATTTAGAGGATTTGCAGATACACTAAAGATTAACAATATTGCTATTAAGAAAGATCTTATAAAAATATCAGAATTTGAAGAAGAAACAGAGGATCAAACATATGAGTACAAGAATGGTAAACAATTGGTACAACAGATCATAAAAAAGGGAAATATCCCTAGCGCCATATTTTGTATAAATGATATGACGGCATTTGGTGTAATACAAGGGTTACAGAAAAATCATATACAGATACCCCAGGATGTATCTGTAATGGGATTTGATAATATAACTATTTCAGAAATAATTAATCCATCTTTGACTACTATAGATCAATGTACTCACGAAATGGGGTCTTTGGCTGCAGAAGTTTTAATAAATAATATAGAAGATGAAAATAAGAAATATATATCTACTATGTTACAACCTACATTGGTAGTGCGAAATTCAACAAAATAATATGAGTAATAGTAAAATATTTACTTTTGGTGATTAAGAAATCGTTTACTATCGATATTGGCAGATTCACATAATATCAGAGTATAATATTATTTCTATATTTATTTAGAAGAAATAGTATTATAAAATAATTTAAGAAATTTCATAATTATTCTAGAATCAGTCAAATGAATTAATTATGTAGTTTCTTTAAGTATCTAGTATAAGGGGGGACATGTGAATTAAATTTTGGTAAAGAATTTTGTGGAAGAAAAATAACTGAAGGAGGGGACGATTTTATATGTCTAAAAAATTAAGAAATGTAGGAATCTTAGTATTGAGTTTGTTGATGGTATTTAATTTAGCGGCTTGTTCTGGAGGAGATGATACAGCTACTAATGGTGAAAAGAGTGGAGAGCCAATTGTACTTAGATTGGCAGAAAACCAACCAGACAGCAACCCTGTAACTGTTGCAATGAACAAATTCGCAGAATTAGTTGAAGAGAAGACTAATGGAGAAGTAAAAGTTGAAGTATATGCCAATGCTCAATTGGGACAAGAAACAGAGAATATAGACCAAGTACAGGCTGGTGTATTAGATATTGCCCGTGTTAATTCTGTTACATTGGCACAAACAGTAGAAGATTTAAGGGTATTTACATTGCCTTATATCTTCAGTGGACAAGAACATAAATATAAAGTTCTTGATGGAGAAATAGGACAAGAAGTACTTAAGAAATTAGAAGATTACAACATGGTTGGATTTGGATACTTAGAAGCAGGCACAAGAAACTTCTATACTACTGAAAAACCTATAAAATCTTTAGCAGACTTAAAAGGTCAGAAGGTTAGAGTACAGAAATCTGATGTTGCTATAGAAATGGTTAAATTATTAGGAGGAGTTCCTACTCCAATGAACTATGGTGAAGTATTTACTTCATTACAAACTGGTGTAATTGATGGAGCAGAAAATGATTTTGTAAGTTACTATACTTCAGGACATTATGAAGTTGCAAAACATTATACTTTAGATGGACATTTAAGTCCTCCAGCTCTTATAGTAATGAGTAAAGAGGTATGGGATGGCTTATCAGCAGATCATCAAGAAGCTATAAAAGCTGCAGCTGAAGAAGCTACAAAATTTGAACGTAAGGCTATGAATGAAAAACAAGAAGAATTTAGAAAAGAAGTGGAAGCAGCAGGAACAACTGTTTATGAAGTAGATGTTAAAGAATTCCAAGATGCAGTTGCGCCATTGTATGATAATTATCCACAGTTTGCTGACATTATAGAGAAAATTCGTGCAGTAAAATAATTTATAAAATGCAAACCTATCTGTCATATATGACAGATAGGTTTGCCAAAACAATATATTAATCTAAGGTGTGATTGGATGATAAAGGCAAATAAGATACTAGATAAAATGACTTTAATAATAAAATGGGTTAGCAGTATACTGTTAACTTTTATGCTGGTGATTACATTTGTACAAGTTGTTCTTAGATATGTATTCAATAATCCAACTATGTGGTCAGAAGAAGTTACATTATTAATGCTTATATGGTTTGGCTATTTGGCTATATCCTTAGCTGTAAGAGAAGATTGCCATATATCTATAGAGTCTTTTTACTTAAGTTGTAAAAAGGGTACTAGAACAATATTTGATTTAATAAGACATATATTAATGTTAGGTTTTTCAGGACTTATGATATATTATGGAATTGAATTAATGAAGATTTCCAAGGGGAAATATTTACCTGCATCCCATATTAGTAGGACATTAATGTATATGGCTATGGCAGTAGCAGGTGTTCTTATGGTTATGTTTACTATAGTTCATATATTAAAAATATTTATTTCCCAAGAAGAAAGCGAGGTAAAATAATGTCTCCGGAAATGATGGGTGTTTTAATATTATTCGGTTTATTATTTGGTCTGATGTTGATAAGGGTTCCTATAGCCTTTGCTTTAGGGATTTCATCAGTACTTACAGCAATATATCTAGATATACCCCTATTACTTATATTCCAAAAGATGGTCAATGGGCTTAATAGTTTTACCTTTTTAGCTGTACCGTTTTTCATATTGGCTGCACAAATTATGACTGATGGAGGCATTAGTGATAAATTGATGAAATTTGCCAATGTAATTGTTGGAAAGATTCGTGGTGGAACAGCCATGGTAAATGTAATAACAAGTATGTTCTTTGGAGGAGTATCGGGATCATCTGTAGCTGATGTTTCTTCTATAGGATCGTTTTTAATCCCTGCAATGGAAAAAGAAGGATATGACAAGGATTATAGTGTTGCTGTAACGGTTACTTCTTCAGTACAGGGTGTTATAATTCCTCCTAGTCAAAATATGATTTATTATTCATTGGCAGCAGGAGGTATATCCATAAGTAAATTATTTTTGGCAGGATATATACCTGGGATGCTATTGGGACTAGCCTTAATGCTTGTAACTTATATAATTGCTGTTAAGAGACGTTACCCTGTGGGTAAGGGATTTACATTGAGGGAAAGTTTACTTATAGTTAAAGACGCTATATTGGGTCTATTTACTGTAGTTATTATTATTGGAGGTATTGTGTTTGGTATCTTTACTGCTACCGAGTCTGCAGCAGTTGCAGGAGTCTATGCTATTTTGATTACTACATTTGTCTATAAAAATATGACTTTTAATAAGATAAAAGAAATATTTTTGTCATCATCTAAGACATTGGCGATGATTATAGCTATTATAGCTACTTCATCTTCATTTGGTTTCTTATTGGCATATTTAAAAGTGCCTACATTGGTATCTAATTTTTTCCTAACTATATCAGATAACCCTGTAATAATAATGTTTTTGATGAATATTTTATTACTTGTATTAGGAATGGTTATGGATATGGGAGTATTGATATTATTACTTACGCCAATATTATTGCCAGTGGCAACTCAAATAGGGATACACCCTATACATTTTGGAATCATAATGATATTAAATCTAGGTTTGGGACTTTGTACACCACCAGTGGGAACGTCTCTGTTCGTGGGATGTGCTATAGCTGATTTACCCATAGAAAAGTCCATAAGGTCATTTATACCTTTTTATGTTTCTATGTTATTAATACTACTTTTAATAATAGCTATACCTGAATTGACATTATGGCTTCCCAGTGTGATACAGCCATAAAACTTATATACTTATAAAAATCAAGGAGGAATAGAAATGAAAATAGTTCTTAGTAAAACAGCTGAAGAATTAGGTAAAAAAGCTGCAGATTCTGCTGCAGAAGCTTTAAATAAAGTTATAGAAGAAAAGGGAAGTGCAAGATTATTATTATCTACTGGTGCATCTCAGTTTACTACTATATCTGAATTAGTAAAAAAAGATGTGGATTGGAGCAAAGTTGAAATGTTCCATTTGGATGAATATGTGGGATTACCAGAGTCACATATAGCCAGTTTTAGAAAGTATTTAAAAGAGAGATTTGTATCCCATGTAGACATAAAAGAGGCATATTTTGTAAATGGTGAAGGAGATGTGGAAGAAAATATCAAAAAATTGACTGAAGAAATAAGAAGGGCACCTATAGATGTTGCTCTTATTGGCATAGGAGAAAATGCCCATATAGCATTCAATGATCCGCCAGCAGACTTTGATACTAAAGAGGCCTATATAAAGGTTAATCTAGATAATAAATGTAAGATGCAACAAGTTGGAGAGGGATGGTTTGATACTAAGAATGATGTGCCAGATCAGGCTATAACTATGACAGTATATCAAATAATGCAAAGTAAAAAGATAATATCTTGTGTACCTCATAAAGTAAAAGCTGAGGCTATAAAAAATACATTAGAAAATGATTTAAATAATGAAATACCTGCTACAATGTTAAAACAACACAGTGATTGGACATTATTTGTAGATGAGAATTCAGCATCACTGATAGATGTTGAAAAATATAATTAATATTTAGTTGTGAGTAATTGATAGCTTGTAGTTGATTGAAAGGGGAGAAAATAAGATTGTAAACTTGATTAAGGTCAAATAATACAATTTCAAGATTTTTCTCCCCTATTTGTATGGAATTATATATGAAATAATGCATTATTATGTCAAATAATATAAGGGAATGGTGAATATGGCAGTTGTATTTAAAAACGGTAAAGTTATAACAGAAGAAGGCATTATAGAAAATGGTGGAGTAGTAATAGAAAAAGACAAGATAAAAGAGATATTTACAGATAATAATCATGAAAAATATAGTGATTACAGAGTAGTAGATGTGCAAGGCAAATATATATCTCCTGGTTTCATAGATATACATACCCATGGAGGGGGCGGACATGATTTTATGGATGGAACTGTGGATGCTATTGTACAGGGAGCTAAGGCTCATATGTACCATGGGACTACATCCATAGTACCTACTACATTGACCAGTACCATGGATACTCTATATAATACTTTGGACAATGTAAAATTGGCTAAAAAAGATGCTAAATTATGTCCCAATATATTAGGTATCCATTTAGAAGGACCGTATTTTTCATTTGAACAAAGAGGTGCTCAAGATCCTAAATATTTAAAGAATCCTGATAAGGAAGAATATACTAAGATATTAGATTATTGTGATGACATAGTGAGGTGGACTGTAGCTCCTGAGCTTCCTGGTGCTATGGAAATGGGTAGAGTTCTTAGTAAAAGGGGAGTAGTATGTTCCATGGGACATAGTGATGCAATATCTGAGCAGGTAGAAGAAGCGTTTGAAAATGGCTATAATCTAGTAACTCATCTATACTCTGGTATGTCTATGGTAAAGCGTATAAATGCATTTAGATATGCTGGAATGGTGGAAGGGGCATATCTTATAGATGAAATGTATGTAGAAGTTATAGCTGACGGTATGCATTTGCCTGCTAGTCTTTTAAAGCTTATATATAAGGTAAAAGGACCAGACAAGATATGTTTAGTTACTGATTCAATGAGAGCAGCTGGGATGCCTGAAGGCGAATATATACTTGGTAGCAAAGATACAGGGCAGCGGGTTATTGTGGAAGATGGAGTTGCAAAACTTATTGATAGGACTGCATTTGCTGGTAGTGTAGCTACAGCAGATAGATTGGTTAGGAATATGGTAAATTTAGTTGATATGCCTATGGAAGAAGCAGTGAAGATGATGACAATAAACCCTGCTAAGGTGATGAGAATATATGACCAAAAAGGGAGTATAGCACCTGAAAAAGATGCAGATATAATAGTATTTGATGAAAATATAAATATAGATACGGTAATGGTACAGGGTAAAATAACTGTACAAAAGTAATAAAGGATATCCTACAGGAGGAACTTTGTGGAAATTATAAAACTTATTGAAACCATAGGAACAATTCTGATATTTTTAGCAACAGGAATAGTTATATCTAAAAGGGGTATAGTCAAAGAAAAAGATACTAAGGCATTGACCGATATAATAATATACATAGCAATACCTGCACTAATAATATCAGAGATACCTAAAAGTTTGGAAATTATCCTCATAGGGGATTTATATATAGTACCTATTATATCTTTTTTGTTTACATTGATAATACTGTATTTTGGGAAAGGTATAGCAAGGCAAATATCATCTATAGCCCCCCATAAAGAAGATGTATTTGCCCTTGCTATGGCATTCCCAAATACTGTATTTGTAGGACTCCCATTGATGATTACACTATATGGAAATAAGGTTGTTGGAATGGTGTTTTTTTATGATTTAGGGGTAAATATTGTACTCTATAGTCTGGCTATAAGCATATTAAAAAATGAAATTACATCTGCAAAAAAACTAATAAAAAGTGTAGTGAACCCTCCATTGATTGCAATAATAATAGCTATTATATTATATTTATTAGATATTGAATTACCTAGTCTGGTTAGTAATGCACTGAATATGTTGGGGGATACTACTATTGCTCTTTCTTTGCTGGTAGTAGGTATAATAATAGGGAGTCTTAAGATAAATTTGAAAATTATAGACAGGTCTATGATTTTTATATGTTTTTTAAAGCTGTTTATATCAGGTTTTTTAATGTTTGTAATTGTGTACAAACTTAATATAGATGTATTGATAAAAAAAATACTTATTTTGGAGGCTTCAATGCCTACTATGGTTGTGGTTTCCATACTTGCTAGAACCTATAATAGAGATTATAGATATGCAGCAATGACTGTATTTTTAACAACTGTTTTGAGTATAATTACGATTCCTATTATGGTGACAGTAATAGAAAAATTAATATAAATGGGGTTTTATATATGATTCTATTAAAAAATAAATATTTAAGTGTGAAAATAAATGAATTGGGGGGAGAATTGAACAGTGTAAAGGATAAAGTTTACAACTTAGAATATATTTGGCAGGCAAAAGAAGATATATGGCCAAATCATTCTCCAGTATTGTTCCCTATAATTGCTAGACTTTTTGATGGAAAATATTATGTGGATGGAAGAGAATATAGACTTGAAAAACATGGTATTGCACCTTCATCATATTTTAATGTAGTTGATGTAGAAAAAAATTTTGTCAAATTACAGCTAAAATATGATGAATTGAGTTTAACAAAATATCCTTATAAATTTAATTTCAACATAATGTATAAGTTAGATGATAATAAATTAAATGTAGAGTTCTATGTAGAAAATTTAGATGACAAAGATATATATTTTTCTGTTGGAGGACATCCTGCTTTTAATTGTCCACTATTTAAGGATGAAAAGATGGAAGATTATTTTATACAATTTAAGGATAAAGAAAGATTAGAGACATATGTAATGGATGACAATATAAAAATGCTGACTAAGAAAAAACAAATAGTAGGAGATAAAATAGATAAATTGCAAATAGGATATCAATTATTTGAAAAAGATACAGTTATATTTGAAGATATTAAGAAAAAGATGATATCTCTAAAGAGTAAAAATCATAATAAAGAGATTAGAATAAAATTTGATGATTTTCCTTATTTAGCTATATGGTCCAAGCGAAAACCGAATGGATTACATCCATTTGTATGCATAGAGCCATGGTATGGACTTCCAGATTTTAATGATGGACCTTATGAATTAAGTCAAAAGCCAGGGATTACTAAACTTGAAAAGAGTGAATCCTTCAGTTGTAGCTATAGCATAGAATTCATATAAAGGAGTGTATATAATGAAGGACTTTATAAAGATAAATGATAAAGATAATATAGTAATAGCCCTCAGAGACTTTAAAATGGGAGAACATATAAATGTAGATGGTAGAGAAGTATCTATAAAGGATATCATACCTAAAGGACATAAGATAGCACTGGAATCTCTAGAGCAGGGGAGTAGAATAATAAAATATGGTGCTACTATAGGATATGCCAAGGAGTTAATAGATATGGGTAGCCATGTTCATTCCCATAATATGAAGACATCTTTAGAAGGAGTTTTGGAGTATTCTTATGATAAAAGAGTTGTAGATAAAGATAATACAAAAGATAGAGGTCTTACGTTTAAAGGATATAAGAGAAAAAATGGAGATATAGGTATAAGAAATGAGCTTTGGATAGTGCCTACAGTGGGATGTGTAAATGGTATTGGAGAAATGATATTAAAAGAATTTAAGGCTACAATAAATTCAGAAGATATAGATGGAATGGAGGTATTTAAGCATAATTATGGCTGTTCTCAATTGGGAGATGACCACCAGAATACTGTAAAAATATTGGGTGATATAGTGAAGCATCCCAATGCAGGAGGAGTATTAGTATTGGGATTGGGTTGTGAAAATAATACAATGGATCAATTTATTAAAAGTCTAGGAGATTATGATAAAGATAGAGTGAAATTTTTAGTAGCCCAAGATGTAGATGATGAATTAGAAGAAGGAATTAAAATTTTATCCCAGTTATTTAATAATATGAAAAAAGATATTAGGGAAGAAATATCTATAAGTGAATTGAAGATAGGACTAAAATGTGGAGGTTCTGATGGATTCTCAGGTATAACTGCAAATCCGCTATTGGGTGCGTTTTCAGATTTTCTTATAAGTCAAGGAGGTACAACTGTACTCACAGAAGTTCCAGAGATGTTCGGTGCAGAGACATTTCTGATGGAAAGAGCAAAAAATGAAGAAGTATTTAATGATACAGTGGCATTGATAAATGATTTTAAAAACTATTTTATAAGACATGAACAACCTGTATATGAAAATCCTTCCCCAGGAAATAAAGAGGGGGGAATAACTACATTAGAAGAAAAGTCTTTGGGTTGTATCCAAAAGGGAGGAAGTGCAGAGATAGTAGATGTATTGAAATATGGAGAAGTTTTAGAGAGAAAAGGGCTAAACTTATTGGAATCTCCAGGTAATGATCTTGTGGCTTCTACTGTGTTGGGAGCTTCTGGATGTCATATGGTATTATTTACTACAGGTAGAGGAACTCCCTTTGGAAGTTTTGTGCCTACTATGAAGATAGCTACTAATTCAGAATTATACAATAAGAAAAGACGTTGGATAGATTTTGATGCAGGAGTACTTTTGAAGAATAAATCAATGGATGAATTATTGGAAGAGTTCATCGAATATGTTATAGATGTATCTAATGGTAAATTAGTAAATAATGAGAAAAATGATTTCAGAGAGATAGCCATATTTAAGACAGGAGTTACATTATAGAAATATAGTAGTTTAAGTATATCTTTCAGTAATGAAATATTTGTTGGAATTTGTAACAAAATATAATGAGTTAGTAGCTAATGACGGAAATCCTGTGAATTTTATCATTAGACTACTAACTATTTTTAATTGTTTATAATATGGTCATATCTTTTGGTGAATTATTTAGAATGGTACTTTTTCCATCTTCAATGACAACTATATCTTCAACCCTCATTCCATATTTGCCAGGAAGATATATACCAGGTTCTATACTGAAAGACATGCCATTATCTAGTTGCAATGCATTTTTTTCTTTAATATATGGTCCTTCATGTACATCCATACCTATTCCATGACCAGTTCTATTTATAAAATATTTTCCATAACCAGCATCGTCTATAATATCTCTAGCAGTTTTATCTACATCGCCAGCGGTAACTCCTTTTTTAGCAAATTTTTCCGCTTCCATATTTGCATGCAATACTATATTGTATATTTTGCGTTGTTCTTCTGTGGGAGTACCTACGAATACAGTTCTAGACATATCAGAACAATAACCATTATATTTACATCCAAAGTCCAAAATAATGATATCATTTTTTTCTATAATACGACTGTCATCATTATAATGAGGTTTAGAACTATTGGGACCAGAGGCTACTATAGTATCAAAGGAAAGTTCTTCTGCCCCTTTCTCCATAAAAAGTTCTTCTATTTTATTTTTTATATCTCTTTCCATTATACCAGGTCTTATGAATTTTACTATATCAGAAAATACTCGATCTGCAATATTAGCAGCTTCCTTAAGATGTTTAATTTCATCTTTAGTTTTAATCATTCTGATATTTTCCATGACTTCAGTACCAAGTACAAAGTTTGTATCAATAAAACTATTTATTTCCAATATATCTACAGCCCTTAATGTGTCATTTATGCCTATCTTTATATTCTTGATATTATATTTTGCACATGCATCTTTGATGGCATTAATAAATCCTTCTCCATCACTCCAGCAGAATATCTCTATACTATTATTCAATATTTCTTCAGTTTCTTCAAGATAAAGTTCAGGGCATATGTAAAATTTGTCTCCATTTTTTAATATGAACAATGCCTTGAATCTTTCATCTGTGGAAGGATTTAGTCCTGTAAAATATTTTAAATCTGAACCAGGGCCAATTAACAAGGCATCTAGATTTTTTTCTGTCATTAAATGTATTGCTTTATCTAATCTCTTATCTAACATAATAAATTCCTCCTTATATTTTGATTATTTTAGAGGTTGGGTCACATTATCTGCCTCTTTATATGTCATTAAACTTACTATAATTAATCCAATTATGGACAGTGGTGCAGAAAACAATACGCTATTCCATCCAAAGGGATTATTTAATACTAGTTCCCAAAATAGAGTACCTAAGGATCCTAAAACAAGAGATGTAAGTGCTCCTTTAGTAGTAGCCTTTTTCCAGAAAAGTGCTGCCAACAATGGAGGTGTTATTGCTGCTCCATATATTGTATATGAATACATCTGGGCGGCTAGAACACTTGGGAAGAATTGAAGTGTTATATAGGCTAAAACACCTATGACTAATATGGAAATTCTAGTAATTTTCAATTTATCTTTTTGATTAGCATTGGGTTTGACAAAGGGTATAAAAAAGTCATAAGTAACTATTGTAGCTGCTGATAATAGGAATGAATCACCTGTAGTAATAATAAAAGCAGTTGCAGCAGCAAGGCCCAGCCCACCTAATACAGGGGGGATAGAATGCATAAATACGCTTAACAATGCAGTGTCAGGAGTTATATCTGGAAATAAAATTATGGCAGCAGAAGATAATGTTATAATAGGCACTAATATTAGTATATCACTTAATAAGAATAAGATATTGGATTTTCTTGCTACATTTCTATCTTTAGCAGAAGAATATCGTTGAAATAGATTTTGATCTCCTAACATAAGAAGCAAAGTAGGTAATAAATAACCCATAACTTGTATTCCAGACATGCCTCCAGTAAGGCTTTTTTGTGATTTACTTAACTGTTGGTAAAAACTAAATCCATCAATTTGAGTAAGGGTAACAGGTAATGCTACAACTAATGCGATTACTATCAAAAATGCACTCATAGCATCTGTATATGCCACTGAAAACATACCACCAGCTAGTGCTAAAGTTATAATTATAACAGCACTTATAATTGTACCTGCTTCGGGAGAAATGCCGGTTATTAAATTAAGAATATATCCAGCACCTTTAAATTGATATGAAGCAATACCGATATATGCGATTAATATACAAAGGGCTGCAAGTAGCCTTGTTGTTTTTCCATATCTTATCTCCATAATTTGTGGAACAGTATATTGGGAGGCATCCCTTATCTTTGAAGCTATGAAATACATCAGGATTATACACAATGGCTCACCTATATAATATAATATGGATGCCCAAGGTCCAAACCTATAAGTAAAACTTGCTCCACTTACAACAGAGCCTGACCCACACCAAGTTGCCAGTAATGTACCTGCTAATACAAAGGTAGGTAAACTTCTACCTGCTACTACAAAATCATCACCACTATTAACTTCTCGTCTTGATAGATACAGCCCTGCTAATACCACTATTACAAGATAACCTACGACTATTGCTACATAAATATTCATCTTATCCCTCCTATAGAATAGATAAAACTAAATAATTATACAGTATACATACATAGTTTAGATATATTTAAACTCAATTTAATAGGCTACTTTCTGTGAAAATTACATGTGATAACCTGAATTTGTTGAGAAAGTAGCCTAATATAAAATTATAAGAAATAGGTAACTGCTAAATATAAATAATTTGCAAATACACCAGCAGCTATACCACCTATAAAGTGGGTTACTATTGCCTTGTTTGTCAATTTTCTTCCACCTATGGAATCCATCATACCTGTATGTGTACTTAAAAATCCAGCCCAACAAATACCTATAGCAACGAATACTGCTATATCATGGGCATCCATTAAACCTTGGGCTAAAAGGCCTTTAGTCATGCCCATAGCTGCACCAACAGCACCTAAAGATGTAATAGGTAATGCTAAAGCTTCCATGCTTTTAAATCCAAATAAAAAATTAAGAACTGGTGCTATATAGTTTCCCAGCTTTGGTAATAGTGCTACTCCTTCATATGCCACACCTTCGTATACTGCTACTCCATTTTCTGTACCACTGGGACCGAAAGTAAGCATCATAACTATAGTACAAACTATTAGTATACCTGGAATGACATTTAATCCTAAAGTGACTCCATTTTTGCCCCCCTCCATTAGTGCATCCAATATACGTTGAAAAAGGTTTCCTTCACGTATAGGTCTATAATCTAGTAAATCGGAATTCAAATTTTCAGTGACAATATTTTTTTCATCTCCATAATGCTTTTTGCCTCCAAGGATCATAAGACGTACACTTACAATACCTCCTAATACTGCACCGATATTTCCTATTATGGCAGGTAATATATATTCTGTGCCGAGACCTAAAATATAGCTAGTAACTATTAATCCCATTCCGAAAACTGTTCCCAGATTACATAGAGAAGCAATTTCATATTTTTTAAAATATCTAGCAAAACCCTTATCTTCAATCAAAGGCAATATAGCTGGATTATCAGATATATAGGTTGTAACAGCACCTAATGAAGCAGCTCCAGGTAATCCAAATAAAGGTCTCATAATAGGAGAAATAAGTTTGTTGGCCAGTGCAATAATGCCAAATTCAGACATCAATGCAGCGGCACCACCAGCTAAAACAGCAACTGCCATGATATAGAATGCAGTATTTAATATAAGATCATGGGCAGTATTCATTGCTACACTGAACATCACTCCTATTCCCATAACATTGGCTAAGTAAATAAATATTATGGCTACTACTCCTATAAAAACAAAAGTTTCACCAGATATAGCTTTTTTCCTTAAAGCATCTTCTTTTTTGCTTTCTTTGGATTGAACCATTGTTTTTTCCAATAACAGCACCCCCATTAATTATGAAAATATATAATAATAAAAATTGATTAATAAAAAATAGAGTCTACTTAGATAAAAACACCTCCTTTTCACCTTGAAAATTTGTTAAAAAGGTATCACTAAAAAACGATTTCCTAAAAGAGAAAAAATAATACTAGAGCATTTGAATTGAATTTTAATATTGACAATTAATATACAATCTCATTATACAATTTATATAAATGAAAATCAATTCATTTTTGAAAAATATTTTTTATGAAAAAATAGTGGACTTTTTTAAAATTAAGATATATAATATAACTAAAGAATAAGGAAAAATCAATGCATAAAGGCGAAAAATGTTACAAAAACTTTTAAAAAATCAAACAAAACAAATTTCACAAAAATGAAATTAATTTCACGAAACAAAGGTGGTTGGAAATATGACAATAGAAATAGGAAAGAAAATAAAGAAGCTAAGAAATGATAAAAACTTAACGTTAAAAGAGTTGAGTGAAAGAACACAATTATCTACAGGGTTTATTTCACAGTTAGAGAGAGGTCTTACTACCATAGATACAGATTCTTTAGAGAGGGTAGCTAAGGCATTAGATGTCAATTTATCTAGTTTTTTTGTCAAAAGACATAGAAAAAAGGAATGTGTAATGCGTAGTTATGAAAGAGAAGTATCACAAATAGATTCTAATAAATTTATACATTTTCATCTATCTAATAACTTAGAAAATAAGGAAATGATTCCTAGAATAATAGATGTGCTTCCAAATGTGGAAGATGAAGAAATCCAAGAATTTCAACATAAAGGAGAAGAATTTATACATGTATTAAAAGGTATTCTTACTGTATATTTAAATCATATGCGGTATGAATTGCATCCAGGAGACAGTATGCATATTAAGTCTGACAATATTCACAATTGGGATAATTATACCAATAAAGTAACAAGAATATTGATAATAAATATACCAAATTCATTTAAAGAAAATGAAAAATAAAATATTAATAAAGGTGGTGAAGTTTTAAGAATTAAAGATATTTATAAATAGAGAAAGGAGATGGTTTGAATTTTATATTTAAATGAAAAGGATATATCAAAGTGTATAAACTTTGATGAAGTAATGGATGCAATAGAAGATAGTTATAGAATATATGAGGAAAATAAATTTCATATGCCACCAAGGATACATAAAGACTTTAGAAATAAAACATTACTTTATATGCCATGTTTTATAGAAGGTATTTTTGGAACAAAAATACTTACAGTTTTTCCTGAAAATAGGGAAAGGAATAAGCCAGTTATAGATGGTATTATGCTTCTGAATGATTATAATACTGGAGAACCTTTGGCAATGATAGATGGTAAATATTTAACTGCCTTGAGGACAGGAGCTGTAGGAGGAGTGGGAGTAAGACATACTACACCAGATTCTATCAATAGCGTGGGGCTAGTAGGTGCAGGAGTTCAAGGATTTTATCAATTACTCTATGCTTGTAAGGCACGAAATATAGAAAAAATTAAAGTGTTTGATATGTTTAAGGATAAAATACCATCATTTATTAATAAGTTGAAAGAGGAATTGCCAACTATAGAGATTACTAAAGCAGATAGTATAGAAGAATTATTAAAAGAATCAGAACTGATAATAACTACTACTACTGCAAATGACCCAGTAT
This sequence comes from Clostridiisalibacter paucivorans DSM 22131, assembly GCF_000620125.1. NCBI lineage: Bacteria > Bacillati > Bacillota > Tissierellia > Tissierellales > Thermohalobacteraceae > Clostridiisalibacter > Clostridiisalibacter paucivorans. Next base: position 28,753 of record NZ_JHVL01000036.1, read on the forward strand.
TGCCAGAAAATAAAGAAATGTTAAAGGGGAAGCATTTTATAGGAATAGGTTCCTATAAACCAAATATGAGAGAATATCCAGAGGCTATTTTTTCGTTGCTAGATGAAATATACATAGATACTGAAGATGCCTTAGAAGAAACTGGAGATCTGCTATATCCATTGAATAATGAAATCTTCAAAAGAGATAATATAAGACATTTTAGCAATTATTTGATATCTGAAGGTAACAAGGATAAAATCAAAGGAAAAACGACTTTTTTTAAGTCAGTAGGCATGGCATTGTTTGATATAACTGTTTCTAAACTTATATATAAAAACGCCAAAGAAGCAGGAGTAGGTCAAAGGATTACACTATAAATACAAAGGGGAGTGTGATTTCATTATGATGCATTTTAAACATTATATTAATTGTATTGATGCCCACACAGGAGGAGAACCGTTAAGGATAATTACATCGGGATTTCCTCAAATTCCAGGTAATACAATCCTTGAAAAAAGGGAATATGTGTTAAAAAATTATGATGGTCTAAGAAAAATGATGATGTTAGAGCCAAGGGGACATAGTGGCATGTATGGTTGTATAATAGTACCTCCAGTTACTGATGATGGAGACTTTGGTGTTTTGTTTACGCATAATGAGGGATTGAGTTCTATGTGTGGTCATGGAATAATCGCTGTAACAAAGGTTGCATTGGAAACTGGTATGATTATACCAAAAGAGGGGGAAAACATTGTAAAAATCGATTCTCCAGCAGGAAGGATAACTGCATATGCAGATGTAGAAGATGGAGAGGTGGAAAGGGTAAGATTTCAAAATGTGCCCTGTTTTGTATATAGAGAGGATATAGTTGTCAATGTGGATGGTATAGGAGATGTTGTGGCTGATGTAGTTTATTGTGGTGCCTTTTATGTATACTTAGATGTAAATAAAATAGGATTACATGTAACCGTTGACAATGCACAAAAGTTAGTAGATATTGGTACAGAGATTAAGCATAAAGTAATGGAAGTTATGGAGTTTAATCACCCTACATCAGGAGTAAATTGGCTTTATGGAACAATTTTTTATGAGCCACCTGTAAATGATGGTGATAAACTTGTAACTAAAAATGTATGTATATTTGCTGAGGGACAAATAGATAGATCTCCCACAGGAACAGGTACGGGAGGAAGGGTGGCATTACACTATGCTAAAGGAGAAATGAAAAGAGATGATATTTTATTAAACAATAGTATTATAGATACACCTATGGAAGGAAGGATAATTGAGGAGATGGAAGTTGGAGAATATGATGCAGTGATTACAGAGGTTTCAGGTACGGCGTATATTATGGGTTTTAATCAATTGGTATTAGACCCTAAAGATCCATTGGTAGAGGGATTTAGAATTACAGGAAATTAATATTTAGTAGTTAGTGGTTAGTAGTTATTATAAGAATATTTATACTGACTACTAACTGATAATTATTAAATATTAAGTTTTGGCAATGAATATAAAAATATGATGAATAAGGGGGTGAAGAGCCATTATTCATAATCAGATTGATGGCCCTTTATGTTTGAAAATATAGGAAGTAAAATTAAAAAAATAAGAAAATCTAATGGTATGACATTAAAAGAGTTAAGTGAAAAAACTAATCTATCTGTAGGGTTTCTTTCTCAATTGGAGAGGGGATTAACTACTATAGCTATTGATTCATTACAATTAATAGCAGAGGCTTTAAGGGTAGAATTATCCTATTTTATTGCGCAACCAGAGTCTAAAAAAAGACCTGTTTTAAAGAGTTTTGAGCAGAAGATATATAAGGTTATGAATTGTAATTTTATTAATTATCATCTCAGTAATAATTTAGAGGATATGGATCTATTACCTAGGCTAATAGATATACTACCAATGGATGTAGAGGAAGAGGTAAAAGAATACAGCCATAATGGAGAAGAATTTGTATATGTACTAGAGGGCATCCTTACATTGATACTGGAGGGAAAGGAATATAGACTATATCCTGGAGACAGTGCCCATTATAGTTCCCATTCAACTCACAATTGGGCTAATTATACCAATAGAACAGTTAAGATTGTAGTAGTTAGCACTCCTAATAATTTTAAGGTGGATAAAGGGGGCGATGATGGTGAATAGAGGAATGATAATGAATATACAGAAATATTCTGTACACGATGGACCAGGGATTAGAACTACTGTCTTTTTAAAGGGCTGTCCATTGAATTGTTGGTGGTGTCATAATCCTGAAAGTCAAAATATAGATTTTCAGATAATGTATTTTAAAGACAGATGTACTGGGTGTGGCATATGTGAAAAAAGGTGTCCTGAAAATGCTATAGAAATAAAAGACGGAAAAGCCATTATAGATCATGAAATTTGTACTTTATGTGGAAAATGTGAAGACTTTTGTCCCAATGAAGCTAGAAAATTTGTAGGGAAATATATGACAACAACGGAATTAATGAAGGAGATAAAGAAGGATGAAATTTTTTATGAAGAATCTGGTGGAGGAGTAACTTTTTCTGGAGGAGAACCCCTTGTACAGATAGATTTTCTACAGAATATGTTAAAGCTATGTAAGGAAGAAGAGATTCATACAACTGTAGATACTAGTGGATACAGCAAGTGGGAGAATATAGAAAAAATAATTGATTATACAGATTTATTTCTTTACGATATAAAGATTATGGATGACTATAGACATAATAAATACATGGGTGTGTCAAACAAAGTTATATTAGAAAACTTAAAAAGACTTTCACAAGCAGGAAGTAATATATATGTGAGGATCCCCATTATAAAAGGGGTAAATGACGATATTGAAAATATACAAAGTACAATTGAGTTTTTGAAGGATATCAATATATTGCAGGTTAATCTTCTTCCATATCATAAGATGGGAATGGAAAAGTATGATAGGCTTTCTATGGATTACAGGCTCACAGGAGATGAAAAGCCATCGGAAGAAGTGATGAATAGTCTATTAAAGAAATTTAAAATATTAAATAAAAGAATTAAGATAGGGGGTTGATTATTTATGATGACTGAAAGAGTGAAAAAATTAAGGGAGCAAAGTTTAAATGCAGTGCCTTATATTTCTATGGAAAGGGCAAAAATAGTAGACGCAGTATATAAAAAATATGAGGGAACTGTACCAAAACCAGTTTTGAGGGCATTAGTGTTAAAGGAGTTTATGTCTAGTAAAAAACTGTGTATAAATGATGGTGAACTTATTGTAGGAGAAAGGGGAGAAGCACCTGCTGCAACTCCCACATATCCAGAACTATGTTGTCATACATTGGAAGACCTTCAGATAATGAATGATAGGGAAAAGATATCTTTTAAAGTGGATGAAGAGGCAAAGAAGATACAAGAGGATATAATTATACCCCATTGGGAAAAAAGGTCAATGAGATATCATATACTTGAGAATATGACACAGCAATGGAAGGATTGCTATGAAGCAGGTATGTTTACTGAATTTCAAGAACAACGGGGCCCAGGACACACTGTCGCAGATGGTAAGATATATAAAAAAGGATTTTTACAATTTAAAAAGGATATACAAGAGGCCATAGAGAATCTAGATTATAATAATGATGATAATGCCCTTGATAGGAAAAATCAATTGGAAGCCATGAGCATAGCCTGTGACGCAATAATGATATTGGGAAAAAGATATGCACAATTAGCTAAAGATATGGCAAAAGATGAAAAAGATAACAATAGAAAAAAGGAACTACTTGAGATAGCCGATATATGTGATTGGGTTCCAGCTAATGCACCCAGGACTTTTAGAGAAGCTATTCAGATGTATTGGTTTGTACACCTATGTGTTATATCAGAGCTAAATCCTTGGGATTCCTTTAACCCTGGAAGATTGGATCAACATCTATATCCATTTTATAAAAAACAATTGGAAGAAGAGTCATTAACAAGAGAAGAAGCAGAAGAGTTGTTACAATGCCTATGGGTTAAGTTCAACAATCAACCAGCTCCTCCTAAAGTTGGTATAACATTAAAGGAAAGTGCGACATATACAGATTTTGCCAATATAAATAGTGGAGGATTAAAACCAGACGGCTCTGATGGAGTAAATGATGTAAGTTATTTAGTAATGGATGTAATAGACCAAATGAAGCTTTTACAACCTAGTTCCAATGTCCAAATAAGTAAAAAGACACCTCAAAGATTTTTAAAGAGGGCATTAAAAATAGTTAGAAAGGGATGGGGTCAACCCTCGTTATTTAATGCAGATGCAGTAGTACAAGAAATGTTAAATGCTGGTAAGGATATAGTGGACGCTAGGTGTGGAGGAACCAGTGGATGTGTGGAGACAGGTGCATTTGGTAAGGAAGCCTATATTTTAACAGGATATTTTAATTTGCCAAAGGTACTTGAGATTACATTGAACAATGGTATAGATCCTATGACTGGAAAAAAACTTGGTATAGAAACTGGAAATCCTAAAGCATTTTCCAGTTATGAAGAACTGTTTGAAGCATTTAAAAAGCAATTGAATCATTTTATAGATATAAAAGTCAGAGGTAATAGAGTTATAGAGAAGTTATATGCTGAAAGAATGCCAGTACCGTTCTTATCTGTAATAATAGATGATTGCATAAAGAAAGGGAAGGATTATAATGCAGGAGGAGCAAGATATAATATAAGTTATATACAAGGGGTAGGTATAGGAGATATAACCGATAGTCTTACTTCTATAAAATATCATGTGTTTGATAAAAAGAATATTACTATGGGTGAATTACTTGAAGCCTTAGCTGATGATTTTGAGGGACATGGTGATATATTGAATTTAGTGAAAAATAGGACACCTAAATATGGAAATGATGAGGAATATGCAGATGAGATAATGAGCAGTGTATTTAGAGCATATTATGAGGAAGTGACAGGAAGACCCAATATCAAAGGAGGAGAACATAGAATAAATATGTTGCCTACCACATGCCATGTATATTTTGGATCTGTAATTGGTGCATTGTCCAGTGGAAGAAAGGCAAAGGAACCTTTGGCCGATGGTATATCACCATCTAAGGGAGCAGATAAAAATGGTCCAACTGGTGTAATAAAATCTGCATCAAAAATGGATCATCTGATTACAGGAGGAACATTATTAAATCAAAAGCTTACTCCTTCAGCTATAGATGGAGAAGATGGATTAGATAAATTGGCTAATTTAGTTAGAGCATACTTTAGAATGGATGGACATCATATACAATTCAATGTCATAAGCAAAGATACATTATTAGAAGCTCAACAAAAACCAGATGAGTATAAAAATCTTATAGTCCGTGTTGCCGGATATAGTGATTATTTCTCTAATTTAAACAAAGATTTGCAAGATGAAATAATAGCTAGAACAGAGCAGAGTATTTAATTAATACAGATTTAAAGAGGGGATAATGTAAAGATCTCCTCTTTAAAATTTAGATGTTAGTATAATAGGGAGGTATATATATGTCAAAAACATTAGGTTTTATAGGTGGAGGAAATATGGGTCAAGCTATAATTGGAGGTATCATTGAAAGTAAAATATACTCTCCAGAAAATATTATGGTGGCAGATTTAAATGAGAAATTGTTGAAAGATGTAGAAGATAGATATAATGTAAAAACTACATCTGATAATAATGAAGTGGCAGAGAATGCTCAAATAATAATATTGGCTGTTAAACCACATATATGTGATTTAGTAATCGATGGAATAAAAGATAAGATCAATGACGATGTACTTATAATATCTATTGCTGCAGGTAAAAAAATATCTCAAATAGAAGAGAGGTTTAATAAAAATATAAAGTTGGTTAGAGTTATGCCCAATACACCTGCTCTAGTAGGTCAAGGTATGTCAGCTATATGTAATAATACTAATGTGCCCAAAGATGAATTGGATGAAGTATTAGAAATATTTGAAAGCTTTGGAAGTGCAGAAGTTGTAGATGAAAAACTTATGGATGTAGTTACAGGGGTAAGTGGTTCATCACCTGCTTATGTATATATGTTTATAGAGGCAATGGCAGATGGAGCAGTCCTTGAAGGTATGCCTAGAGATAAGGCATATAAAATGGCAGCACAAGCTGTATTGGGTTCAGCCCAAATGGTTCTAGATACTGGAAGGCACCCTGGAGATTTAAAGGATATGGTTTGCTCACCAGGTGGCACCACTATAGAAGCAGTGAAGATATTGGAAGATAAAGGTCTGAGAAGTGCCGTTATTGAAGCAGTGAGAGGATGTGTAAAGAAATCTAAAGAGCTTTCATAAATACTATAGGTATATAAAAAGAGATAAGTCTCATGGTTGTTTGCAGATATACAATTATGACAAAGGTATAGATATAGTTAGTAGTTAGTAGTTGGTAGTTAGTAGTTGATGGTGGAAATACTATGGATTTCATCATTAAACTAATAACTACTTACTGTTAGCTACTAACTTTTTTATTGTTCTCTAATACTAGGACTTAATCACCAATATAAGTAAAAACAATACCCTGTTCATTGTATTTTTTTACCATATTTGTTATAATGAAATTAATTCATATAGCTTTATGAAAATATATAAATTTAAAATTATATCTGGAGGGTCTTTATGAAGAAAGTCAATAAAACTATATTATTAATAGCAAGTATATATGTAATACACTTGCTTGTTTATATTGGGATGGTTCATGTCATAGATATCAATATAAGAGATTGGACTAACGTTGTTGAGAAATTAAAAATAAATTCCAATATAGATTCATACACCCATCTGTATGTTCATATCTACTTTTTTGTTTTATCAATTTATTTTTTGCTTAAATCTTTGAATATATCTATCAATAGAGGACCTAAAATTATAATCTTTGCAGTAGCTTATGCCTTTATCTTCATAGGATTATATAAATATTATGATATAAAATATTTTATACAGATGTTATTAATTGCAAGTGGATTAATTTTAACTCTTAATATGCTATACAAAAAAATAAATATATATAATTATGAAAATTGAAATTATAAAAAAAGCTAAGGCAATTATAGCACTTAGCTTTTTCCATAATTCATATAACAATCCTAAACTATTTCAAACTCTTCTTCACTATACCAAGTATAATGGTTTCCACTACCAGAAGACCACTCATAAAACTTAGTTATAACTTTTAGAGAATCTCCTTCATCCATTTTTTTAATAGTACTTTCTAAATCTGAGTCATCCAATGCTTCAGTAACTGCATCTATTACTGCATCAATAGCAAGAGCTAAACCTAATGCTGTTGCTATAGCTGAAGCCATAGGATTAGTTACAGCAGCCCCCACAGCAGCTATCCCTAGTCCTGCAACAGCCTCTACTATGTTGTCAAAATTAGTTCCATTTTCTTCATTCACATACTGAGTAAGTTTCATGCCTGAAAAAGTCTTACTTTCTTCTTTTAAAAGTCTACTTGCCATAATATATCTCTCCCTTTAAATTTTTATTTTGTAAGTATATTTAGCTGATCAGCTTGTTTCGCCTTACACTATATATAGACGAAATGAAATTCTATTTTGTAACCCTAATTATAAAAAACATTTCAAAATATTTCCTATTTTTTTATAATTAGGGTTACAAATCCAAAAGTTATTTCGTCTATATATAATAAGAAACAAAAAATTAATTTTTTTTCATCTCTTAGAACATATGTTCTTTTTATGTTATAATAAGTATTACCATCTAATATTTTCCATGAAAGGGGAGATGATATGGATAAATTTAATATCAGTAAAAAGGATCTAGCTTACATTATAAAGAGTCTTAAAATGTGCAGAAATGATTATTATAGAAAATTTAAAAAAGACCAAAATAGAGAGTTGTTAATATTAGACAAACCTTTAAATGATGATAAAAGGACTTCATTAATAGATACATTAACCTTTGATGAAGATAACTATAGTTATAGATACAATAGTATAGAGGACATAACTGGAGATGAAGAGTTATTAAAAGCTCTAGCAAGACTTACTGACAGACAAAGAGAAATTCTATATTATGTCTATGTTGAAAGTCTAAGTATTAAAGAGGTATCTAGGCTATTAAATATATCTAGACAAGTAGTAAATAAAACACATAATTTAGCGCTATCTAAACTTAAAGAGAAATTAAAGGCGTGAGTTTTATGGAAGAAAAAATAATTGAATTGGCATCCTCCCAAGGCATATGGACACTTCTTACGATACTTCTTATTTTTTACATCTTAAAAAGTCAGGAAAAACGAGATCTAAAGCAAGAAGATAGGGAAAGGAAATATCAAGAAATCATTGCAAGTTTAACTGACAAATTGAATTTGATTGAAGATGTTAAGCAAAATGTAGAGGAATTAAAGAACTATGTTTACAAAAAAACTTCAGGGGATTAAAGGATGGTGGCTATGAAAGATAAGGTTAATTTTGAAACATATTATCAATATATAGAAAGATATATAAAAAAATATAGCTATATAAATGGCCAAATAGATGAAGATTTAAAACAAAAATTAACTATGAAAGCATACAAATGCTTCAAAATCGTATGTTAAATATACCTTTGTAATTAATGCCCTAATCTATAGTTTATGGTACTGTTATTGAGAAAAAATAGAGAGATTAACAAATAATTTGTTAATCTCTCTATTTTTTAAGATTGCTATGTTATTTATATAAAATGAAGATAAAGTAATAATTTAAAGTATAAATATATATGACATTTTACACCTCTTAAATGTGTTGTTTTTATTAACTGAAATTGGGTTCTATTAGATATTTTATAAATAGCTTACTTGTTGAAACTTCCACAGCTAAAGCCAATGGGGTTCTTGGTACTATACAGATTTTTTTAATACTCTCACTATATTAATATAGTTATAACATATTAAAACTATCTATTTACTGTATGAGTTTCAATTCCTCATAGGTAAAGTATAAACTGAA